>NZ_JBHTYI010000049.1:0-20421 GCF_043656335.1 Peribacillus sp. NPDC056705
GAAATGTTTGACTTGCTCATTTGCTTTTTTGATAGTGTGTGCTCACTTAAAATTTAACGTTGGCGCTTTGTTTTGTTCAGTTTTCAAAGAGCAATTTTCGTTGTCGTTTACCTCGTAAGCGACTTTTACATCTTATCATGTTTTCAACTTCATTGTCAACATGTTTTTTTATTTTTTTAAGTTGTTTTCGTTTTGATGAAGCTGCGAAAGCTGATGTCCCGCAGCGACATGTATTAATATAACACCTATATTATTAATGGTCAACAATAAAATTGCATTTTTTTAAAAGTTTTTTGATACCCTATAAAACCGATGATATACCTCGTGCCCTTTTGTCTCCGCTTTGATGACGTCGATTACCTTCTTCTCTATCAAATATTCCAATAAAACACCTAGGTCCACTGAATAAAACTTCACTTCAGGATGCTCCATTAGCTCCGCAATCGTCCACGGGTCTTCTTTCGTCCCCATTATTTCAACCAAATGCTGTGAACCCGCATTCGTCCGAGAATAAATAAGAAACTCACTCGCAAGGAATAGAAGCTCCAATCTTTTTTCGAGAGTTTCCTCACTGCTGATCAATTCTTTATACAACTTGAAGATTTCAGGTTCCATATGCTTCACTTGGTTCCAGACCGTAACCTCCGGATAAAAGCCTTGTTCAATTATTTCCAAACGGGCCAAGTGATGCAGGGAATGAACGATATGGTTGTATGCCTCAAGATGATGGCCTTTTTCAAAGAAGCTTTTCCCATCCATGTACCTGCGAATTAACTTTGCAAATTCCATCCCCATCTTTAACTTCCTTCCATAGAAGGGGAACTCACGGATTTCGGTTTTCAAACGGTCCAAATATTCATTCCGGTCAAAAAGGACCTTCCCGTTATATATCCAGTCAATCACTTTTCGGTTCGTGCCTAATAGAAGCCATTCTTTTAACTGGTCTTCCTTTACGATATGCAAGGCTGCCTTTTTATCCTGATAAGTGTAATGTTTTAAAAACACGGCCTCTTCGGCTTCGTCTGCAATTACAAAAAGGATGTAGTCAAATGTATCGGTGATTGCGCTATTATCATCTCTTTTTTCTATTAACAAGATTCCAAGTGTAGATTTTAAACTTGCTCGCTCTTGATAAATCGGGCGAAGGATATCTTCCATCATAAATTCCTCCAAAACCTTTTTTTTTTAGATTTTCGACAAAACTCTTCAAATTCCTGCTTATTTCCCTTACCCCAAACTATTTCAATCCAAAAGTAGTATGTATCCTTTATTTCTTTTTTGTTCCATCCATTGTTTATGTTATAGTTAAAGTTATATTTTAGGAGGGACAATCCATGGCTAAATATTCTAGCAAAATCAATAAAATACGTACTTTTGCTTTGAGTTTGATTTTCATTGGCTTTATCGTAATGTACCTTGGACTTTTCTTCAAAACGAATCCTGTTGTCATGACGATTTTCATGGGGCTGGGCCTTTTATTCATCATCGCAAGCACAGGGGTTTATTTTTGGATTGGAATGCTTTCTACAAAATCGATCCAGGTTGTCTGCCCTAACTGCAGCAAACCCACAAAAATACTAGGGCGTGTAGATATTTGCATGCATTGTGAAGAACCATTGACACTTGACAAAAAGTTGGAAGGCGAAGAATTCAACGAAAAATATAACCGAAAAAGTCTGCATGACTAGAGGAATTCCGCTAGCTGAATTCCCTTTCAAGAAGTCTTTAACAATTGTATCATTTCTTGATAACATGAAAAAAAGTTCCAACCAAGTGGAGGAACTTTTTTTAATGCGATTCTTTTTTCGCACAATCCGTACAGTCGCCGTAGATCTCCATCCGATGGTGACTAACATTGAAACCGGTGACTTGTGCAGCGAAATGCTCGACTTCATCCAATGCAGGATAATCGAAATCTACAATTTTCCCGCAAGTTTGGCAAATTACATGATAATGATTCGTCGTCACAAAATCAAACCTTGCTGAAGAATCACCATACGTAAGTTCTTTTACCAAACCAACCTCACGGAACACACGCAGATTGTTATAAACCGTTGCCACGCTCATATTCGGAAACTTGCCTTCCAGCGCTTTATATATATCATCAGCGGTGGGGTGGGACATGGAGTTTATCAAATACTCAAGTATCGCATGGCGTTGAGGAGTTATTCTTACACCGGTATCTTTTAAGGAATCCAACGCTTCTTTTAACTGAACTTCAGACACCGTCATCCACCTCTTTTTCTCATTAAGTATGAATTCTTAAATTATAATATTTATAAATAGTGTACCTTTTATGCGTTGAATTTGTCAATAATTCAATGGCTTAACCATTCTTTTTTAGTTTATTCATGAACACAATGAATCTATACCATTACTGCTTTGAGTTTAGTATCCCCTAGATAAGTCGATTACGTTGGTGAAGTCATTTCCAGCTTTCAGGTATTCACGCATGTTTTTTTCGAAAATGGCAAAGGTTCTTGGTAGATATTCTCCGCTTTTACTTGATAGATGCGGTGTGACTGTGACATTCTCCATCCTCCAAAACGGATGCCCTTTTCCCAAAGGCTCCGGGTCAAATACATCCAAGATGGCATGAGAGAACTCCCCGGCGTCCAGGGCTTCGATCATCACTTCATCGTTAATCAGGTCTCCGCGGCCAATATTCACGAAAACTGCAGATTCTTTCATTGCTTTAAAGTGCTCTTTTTCCAGAAGGCCCTTCGTTTCATCCGTACTTGGCAGGACGGATACGATATAATCGGCTCCCGGTATGGCTTCCAATAAATTATCCAGAGTATAAAGGTGATCGATGGATTCCACTGGCTTCCCGCTCCGGTTCACTCCCATCGTCGTCATCCCAAAGGCTTTCCCAAGACGAGCCACCTCCCCTCCAATTGCACCGGCACCAATAACGAGCATAGTCTTGCCATTCAATTCCCCTACTTCAATCTTTCTATCCCACAATTCTTCCTTTTCATTCTTGATAAGCATTTTCAATTTCTTTTCATATTGCAAAAGCATCCCTATCGTATACTCGGCCATCGGGATTTTATGAATGCCTCTTGCGTTTGTCACCAGAATGCCACGTTCCTCAATGGCTTTAAATGGCATTAATTCCATCCCTGCACTCATGACCATGATCCATTTCAAGTTCGCCGCTTTCCCAATGATTTCTTCAGTTAAGTCTTCACCATATGTAATTAGGATTTCCGCTTCACGAAGCGGCCCATCCGTCCATCCTTTTTGATAAATGAAGTTCAAATCTGGAAAAGCTTCCATCATCTTCGTTTGGATGCCTTCATTCGGAATGACAGTCGAAAGTATTAACATGTTTATCTCTCCCTTTTAATTAACATAAAAAAAAACACGGGCTCTATGTGTCCCGCGCAACTTTCTCTGAGGAGGTATTCCCTTAATAAAGCATATTCAGGTGTCCCCTTTTTGAGTTGGACAAAAGCCTTACCCTTATTAAAAAAGGCTTTATTTTAAACAATTTGGGTTTAATGCATGTAATTCCGGCAAAATGAAATCGCCATCCCTTCTGATCGGAACGTCGTCAAAATAGATGTCACCGCCCCCATATTCCGGACGCTGGATCAAGACCATATCCCAATGTATCGATGAACGATTTCCATTATCCGCTTCTTCATAGGAGAGCCCAATAGCCAAGTGCAGACTCCCGCTTATTTTCTCATCGAACAATATATCGTCCATAGGTTCCAATATATATGGATTGATTCCAATTGCGAACTCCCCTATAAACCGGGACCCTTCATCAATATTCAGAATTTGGTTCATTTCTGAGTCACGATTGGAAGTTGCTTTAATGATTTTTCCCTTTTCAAAGTTTAATTCTATGTCACTAAAGGTGATTCCTTCATAGGTTGTGGGTGTGTTAAAGGATATCCTTCCATTGAGACTATCTTTTATGGGTGCCGTAAACACTTCCCCATCCGGTAAATTCTTTTTTCCGGCACATATGATGGCCGGCATACCTTTAATGGAAAAGGTCAAATCTGTTCCTGGTGAAACGATCCTGACTTTGTCAGTCCGTTCCATCAATTGTTTTAATGGTTTCAAGGCCGCCTCCATTTTCCCGTAATCCATGGTGCAGACGTTCAACAGAAAGTTTTGGTACGTGTTGAAGGGCATGCCGGCTTTTTGCGCTGATGCGTTGGTGGGATAATTAAGTAAGACCCAACGTCGGTTGTTTACATAGAAAAGAGTGGGGGAATTCATAGCCTCCCCCTGAAGACGGTGCCTCTCGATGGGAACATCAGTCATTTCCACTTCGTTTTCTTCCCCAGTGATGATGATGACTGCATCGATATCTGTATATTTCTTCAGAGCCCATTGCGAAGATGTGTCAAGTTGTTCCTTCACATTCCCTTGTAACAGGTGGCGGCTTATCTCATCGTCTTCGAGTTCTACATATGGATAAGCACCCACTCTGTAAATTTCATCAATCAGCTCTTTCAATAATGGTTTCGTGTTAATATGCCCCCGTATGAGGATTCTCTCTTTTGGCTGTATTTGTATCGAATGATGAATCAGCCTGGCTGCAAGCTTCGTTATTCGCTCATCCTTCATCTGCCTGTCCCTTATTTTTCGAGGTCACGAAGAGTTTCAAGAGCTTCTTCGACGTGGCCTTTGACTTTTACTTTACGCCATTCTTTGACTATCTTACCAGCCTTATCTATCAGGAAAGTTGAACGTTCAATGCCCATATACTCCTTGCCAAAGTTCTTTTTCAATTGCCAAACATCAAATGATTCAGCCGCTTCATGATTTTCGTCAGCCAGCAGCAGAAAAGGCAATCCATGCTTTTCGATGAACTTTTCATGACGTGCCGCTGGATCTGGGCTGATACCAATGATGACCGCGTCCAATTCCTCGAATTGCTCATTATGGTCCCGGAAATCACAGGCCTCCGTCGTGCAACCTGGCGTCATGTCTTTTGGATAAAAATATAAAACAATGTTTTTCCCCTTAAAATCCGATAGGGAAACCATTTCACCATTGTTTGCAGGGAGTTTGAAATCAGGTGCTTTTGCTCCAATTTTAACAGTCATATTGAACCCTCCATTTCCTTCATTATGGTAAGAGTACCCAATAATCGAAAGAAACACAACTTTCATTTATTCCTCCTATCATTCTGTTCCAGATCGATAACTGTCCGAATCACGAACGCTGCCGGTAGTGTATACCCGATGAAAGCCTGAATGGTAGCTATCATCCTGCCCATGCCAATCGGGGCTATATCTCCATACCCTACAGAAAACATCGTCATCGCACTAAAGTAAAAGGAAGTCTTCAACTGTTCATAGAAAGTGCCATCCAGCCGATTGCCCATATCAAGAATCACCGAATGATTCTGAAGCTCGTATAATAAATAAATCAGTGCGAACCCAACCAATATCGTCGCATATAAATTGCCAAGCCACAGCATATCCTCCAGAGAAAACTTCTTTCCTCCCGACTCAACAAGAAATAACGTACGAATGCTCATCACCATGCAAAAAATGATTCCTGCAATCAAGATGTAGAAAGTCATCCCCAACGCCCCATTTCAATACGCCACTCCCTCTATACATACTCCCTGTCCAAACAATATATTCTTTTTTAGGAACAGACCTTATCCTCATCACCCACACACTCAAAAAAACGGATTCTTTTCCCGAATCTCATGTTGACCCTTTTGGTCGGATATGTTAAGATTGTCTAAATTTTTATAATAGTTTTTATTTTAAAAATTTTAGACTTGCAAACAGTTTATAAAGGCAGGTTTTGTAAAATTTCATATGTGGAAATAGGTTCCTAATTATTAATTAGGATTAAAAGGGAAGTCCGGTGTAATTCCGGCACGGTCCCGCCACTGTAATGGGAGTGTTAGCGCCATCCAATATGCCACTGATCAACGGATCGGGAAGGCCCGCCGCTAATGATAATCCCTAAGTCAGGAGACCTGCCTATTTCAACAACACTGTTTTAACCTACGGGAGATAGGGAGGTGTTAGGGACCTTATAATTGTAAGGGGCATTCTGAATGCCTCTTATTTTAAGCATTTCTAACTTTCTCTTTTGACGGTTAGGGATGCTTTTTTTATTGTTCAATAATATGAATTGGGAGGATGGGAATTTTGAAAAGCAGTAGTTTGGGTTACCCTCGAATCGGGGAAGATCGTGAATGGAAACGTACATTGGAAGCTTACTGGTCAGGTAAAATCGATGAAGCGGAATTTACGGCACAACTAAAAGCAATCCGTTTAGGCAACTTACAAAAACAGAAGCAACGGGGCATTGATATCATTCCTGTCAACGACTTCACTTTCTATGATCAAATGCTCGACATGTCCGTCATGTTCGGTCTTGTTCCTGAACGTTATTCAGCCTATGAAGGCGGTAGAGTTCCTCTTTCCGTATATTATTCAATGGCTCGCGGAAACAATGATGAAGTTGCTTCCGAAATGACGAAATGGTTCAATACGAACTATCACTATATTGTCCCTGAATTAAAACTGCCACAGCTGACTTTAACAGAAAATAAACCACTTGCAGCATACCGGGAAGCCAAGGAAAATCTAGGGATTGAAACGAAGCCCGTATTGATCGGACCTTATACCTTCATCTCCCTTTCCAAAGGCTTCAATAAACAAGAGATCCCTGGCATCATCCTGAGCTTGCTTCCCCTATACACGCAAATCCTGCGGGAGTTGGAGCAAGAAGGAGTGAAATGGGTACAAATGGATGAACCTGCTCTTGTTTCATCCATTTCCAAAGATGATATGCAAACTGTTACTTACCTCTATGAAAAGCTGAATGAAGCAGCACCGAACCTGAACATCATGCTACAAACATACTTTGATGCCGTGGAACACTACCAAGAAGTCATCGAATTAAAAGTCCAAGGAATCGGTCTTGATTTTGTACATGATAAAGGGAGGAATCTAAGTAATCTTGAAGCATTCGGCTTCCCTAAGGACAAAGTACTTGCTGCAGGTGTGATTGACGGAAAAAACATTTGGCTATCTGATTTATCGAAAAAAATTCAATTGATCGAGACTCTTAAGAAAAAGGTAGCCGAAGACCAAATCTGGCTTCAGCCCTCTTGTTCCCTGCTTCATGTCCCAGTGACCGTTCGTAATGAATCCGCCCTTTCAAAAGAAGTGAAACAGGCCCTTGCTTTCGCTGACGAGAAACTTGAGGAAATCACACTCTTGGTCAAAGGGAATAATCAAGGCTTTGAAGCAATCGCCGAAAAAGTCGATGCCAATAAAATTACGGTTCAAACGTTAGCAAGTTCAAATGCACGGAATCATGGGGCTGTACGATCGAAAGTCGAAAAGGTTAAAACCAGGACTGCCGGCCGTCAAATTCCATTTAAAGAGCGTTACCAAAAACAACAGGAATTTTTCAAATTGCCTTTCCTTCCTTCGACTACGATCGGTAGCTTTCCGCAGACACTTGAAGTTAAACAAGCACGCGGGAAATTCAAAAAAGGAGATTGGACCGCTCAGCAATATGAAACATTCGTTAACGAAGAAATCGGCAAATGGATCGAAATCCAAGAAGAAATCGGTTTGGATGTTCTCGTTCACGGGGAATTCGAACGGACGGATATGGTTGAATACTTCGGCCATAAGTTGGGCGGATTCATCTTTCTGGAAAAGGGTTGGGTCCAATCCTATGGATCCCGCTGCGTAAAACCACCAGTCATCTATGGCGACATCCATTTCATCGAACCGATGACAGTCAAGGAAAGTGTTTACGCACAATCACTGACGAAGAAGACGGTAAAAGGAATGCTTACAGGTCCTGTTACGATTTTGAATTGGTCATTTGTCCGTGATGATATTTCCAGGGAGAATGTTTGTTATCAGCTGGCGCTCGCTTTGGAAAAGGAAGTCATTGCATTGGAATCTGCTGGAGTTAAAATGATTCAGGTTGATGAGCCTGCACTTAGAGAAGGTCTGCCATTGAAAAAAAGCGATCGCGACGAGTATTTGAACTGGGCTGTAAATTCATTCTTGATATCCACATCAAGCGTGGAGGAAACAACCCAAATCCATACGCATATGTGCTATTGCGACTTCAACAGTTTCATGGATGTCATCTCCTCCCTCGATGCCGATGTAATTTCCATCGAAACATCTCGTAGTCATGGGGAGCTTGCTTCCGCATTCGAGGAAAAAACATATGAAAAAGGCATTGGCCTGGGTGTGTATGATATTCACAGCCCGCGTGTGCCGGCAGTGGAAGAAATGGTCGATATGATTGAACGGGGCATCAAGGTATTGGATAAAGACCAGTTTTGGATCAATCCCGACTGCGGCCTGAAAACAAGGGGTATCCCGGAAACCGTCGCTTCCCTGAAAAACATGGTCGAAGCAGCAAGAATCGTCCGTGAAAACCTTTTGGCCAAACCAACAGGCCTATGATGGAAAAGAATGTGGCCCATCCAACACAGCAATCACGGACTTTTTTAACCGACCTTGTTTTTCCACCGGATACAAATCATCACAATACCATCTTTGGCGGAAAAGTAATGGCCTATGTTGATAAAATAGCCTGCATTTCAGCTATGCGCCATTGTCGAAAACCCGTTGTGACTGCTTCAAGCGACTCTTTTGATTTTTTGGCCCCCATCAAGACAGGGGATGCGATCAACCTTGAAGCTTATGTCACCTGTGCTCATCGCACATCAATGGAGGTATTCGTGAAAGTGGAGCGTGAGAACCTATTAACAGGTGAAAAACAGCTTACAGCACGCGCTTTTTTAACGATGCTGGCCATTGATGAAGACGGTAAGCCGACAAAAGTACCTCAGGTCATTCCGGAAACGGAAGAGGAAAAGCAGCAATATGTTGAAGCACAAGCAAGATATATTGAAAGAAAGAAAAAAAGGAACTAAACAAAAACCCCTTCAACATGAATGCTGTTGAAGGGGTTTTTTTAGTTCCCTGCCCCGCGGTACCTCTTCACTCCCTGATTCCATATGAAAACGGATATCACGAAAAAGGCGACCCCGATTACAGGTGTGGCAAATGCATATGCATACCACTCTTCTTTTCTTAGGAAATAAGATGCCGGATAGACACCAACAAACGCGAATGGCAGCACCCACGTAAGGACAAAACGGATGACCTTATTATAAATATCAACTGGATAGCGCCCGTAGTTCCCGATATTGTACATCATTGGCATGATGGATGTTTTCGCATCCGACCAGAACCCGATACTAGCTATCGCAACGAATATGGCTGCATAAGCAAGGGCCCCTCCTATTGCAAAAATGATGAAAAGAATCGGGTCATACCACGCAAGCTGAAGATCCAATGAAATCCCCGAATAGAATATAATGATCAAACCGGTCACAACACCAAATAACGCTTCTAGCTCGATTCTTTCTAAAATGACTTGAAAGAGGCTATGTATCGGCCTTGTTAATATCCGATCCATTTCACCTTTGACGATATAGCGGTCATTAAAATCCCAGATGTTGAAAAAGGCAGAAAAAAGGGCAAACGGGATGAGGAAGAATCCATAAATGAATATGATTTCTTCACGGCTCCAGCCGTTTAAAAATTGGGTATGCCCAAAAACGACTAAGATAAATACCAGATTCACGACCTGATTCAGCAGGTCAGATAGGATTTCCATGAAGAAATCGGCTCTATATTGCAATCTGGTTTTCATATATTGACTCACATATTGAAAAAACATCGATACATAAAACATCCCGTCAACCTCCTTGAATAATCAGCTGTTTTTTTGCGACTATCCATAAAAGCTGAATCGGTATTATGAGAATGATGCACCAAATTAATTGTTGTAAAAGCGCCATGGCAATTTCGCCTGAACTGTACCCGTTCGTAAAAATCATGCTTGGTACATAGCTGATCCCTTGAAAGGGTAGATATTTCATCACTTCCTGCGCCCATACCGGATAGAAACTGATGGGCAGCAGCAGACCGGAAAATAAATCAATGATAACCCTTTTAGCCCGGATCAATCCGGCATTATTATATAAGAAAAAGGTAGTGATTCCCGTCAATAAGTTAATTTGTGTATTGATGATGAAACTGAACAGCAAGGAAATGCCGAACATCCCCCATGTAGCCGGCTCGTGCGGCAATTCGATAGGAAAAATGAAAGCTACCAGCAGCATTCCTGGAATCGAGAAGAAGAAGAAACGGAATATCCCTTCCCCAAGTCCTTGCATCGTTTTCATGCCTAAATAGTTATACGGCCGGATCATTTCAATGGCTACCTTGCCGTCTTTAATTTCAGTGGCGATTTCGCGGTCAATATTATTGAAATAAAAAGCGCGCGCCATCCATGCAACCGCGACATAGGTTGTCATCTGCATACTTGATAGTCCTTCGATGGAGCTTTTCTCTCCATATATCGCATTCCATAAGAAATAATAGGCACCGATATTGATGCTATAAATTAAAATGCCGGTATAATAATCCGTTCGATACGCAAGCATCATCAAAAAACGCATGCGGATCATTGCAAGATACTTTCCCATGGCCCTCCCCCTTCTTGATAGACACGTTGTTTCTTAATGATAAGAGAGTCAGACAGTGCCTTCTTCGTAAATGTTGCGAACAATCTCTTCAATGGACGTTTCATGGATTTTGATGTCCTTTATTTTAAAATGAGATACAACAGCCGAAACAAGCTGTGAAATATGATCATTTTCTTCTTTCAATAAGGCAATGTATGTTTGATCTTTCTCATCATAAACCCAGTTAGCAGTAAATGGGAGCGCCAATGATTGCAATTCCTTCAATGCGATCGGCTCGATGAATTGAAAATGGATCTGTTTTTCCTCAGCCCAGTTATCTTTCAAACTCTGTAATTCCCCATCATAAATGATCTGTCCTTCATCAAGCATGATTACGCGCTCACATAATGCTTCAATGTCACCTAAATCATGGGTTGTCAAAAGGATCGTCGTATTATATTTCTCATTTATTTCTTTCAGGAACTCACGAATCTTCATTTTCACGAGTACATCAAGTCCAATCGTCGGCTCATCCAAGAACAGCAAAGGCGGATTGTGGATCAATGCTGCCGCAAGCTCGCAGCGCATTCGCTGACCAAGTGAGAGCTTACGCACTGGCTTGTCCAGCAAAGGTCCGATATCGAGCGTCTTGATGACATGTTCCATATGATCGTTATATTGTTCATCCGTTACCTTATAGACCTTTTTTAGCAGCCTAAAGGATTCTTGAACTGCAATATCCCACCAAAGCTGTGAGCGCTGACCGAATACGACTCCGATTGTCTGAGTGAACTTTTCCCTTTCTTTATGTGGATTCATTCCATTGACCGTGATTTCACCTGCTGTCGGTTCCAAAATACCTGTCAGCATTTTGATCGTGGTCGATTTCCCTGCACCATTTTCCCCGATATAAGCTACCATCTCACCCTTTTTTACAGTAAAATTGATATCATTGACGGCAGGGACGATTTTATAATTTCTGGTAAGTAAATCCCGGAAGGCCCCCTTTAACCCTGTACGGCTTGATGCCGACTTAAATTCCTTCCGAAGCTGTTTCACTTGAATTGCATCACTCATCCTGTTACATCCTCCGTAATCTCTTGTCCTAATGAATTAGTTTATCCAACCTACCCTTTTTAGACAATAAAAATGCTTGGATGCCCAATACCATTTTCAGGGCGAAAAGATCGTTGTATCAGACACATATATAAAGGAGACGAGTATGCTATGAATATCAAAAAATTATTACTATCACAAATTGAAAAGGTCGTTTTCGACCTTCGATATGACTTCCTTTATGAAGATGAGTACGGGGAATTATTATGCCAGGTCATCCAAAGGGATTCCAGCGGGTCGATTGAAAGCACCCCCATCAGTTTCCATCTTTGCATTAATGAAGAGAAAGGGACCGGCCAACTAATCTATTACCACGCACAGGGCGAAATGAACCGTCAATCATTCGACATCGAAAACCCAGAAACCATCTTGGCCATCCTTACTTTCATAACCGGATTTTTAGGATCCTCCCCCATTTCGCAAACAAAATGAAGTCCCTGAATCCTGATGTTCTAGGGGTGCAGTGCTTCCATGAGGGGACGAATCACATTTCCTAGCCTTCGACCCAGATTTACGGACGGAAAAGTGCTATGATTAAGAGGAAATATGTTTATATTTTTTAGGAGGTTTTAAGATTGGATTTTAGTAATTCGGAGCTTTTACATAAAGAGGCATTGGAACATATCGTTGGCGGGGTTAACAGTCCATCCCGTTCTTACAAAGCTGTAGGAGGCGGTTCACCTGTTGCGATGGATCATGCCAAGGGTGCTTATTTCTGGGATGTTGACGGCAATAAATATATCGATTATTTAGCTGCATATGGCCCGATCATCACAGGTCATGCGCATCCACATATTACGGAGGCTATCGTTAAAGCTGCAGAAACGGGCGTTTTATACGGCACTCCGACAAAACATGAAGTCAAGTTTGCCAAAATGTTGAAAGAAGCCATACCATCCATGGATAAAGTCCGCTTCACCAATTCAGGAACCGAGTCCGTCATGTCCACCATCCGCGTTGCCCGCGCTTACACAGGACGGGATAAGATCATCAAGTTTGCAGGCTGTTACCACGGACACTCCGACCTTGTTCTCGTCGCTGCAGGTTCCGGCCCGTCCACTTTAGGTACACCGGACTCTGCCGGCGTTCCAAAAAGCATCGCACAAGAAGTCATCACGGTACCTTTCAATGATATCAAGTCATTTAAAGAAGCACTGGATAAATGGGGCAATGAAATTGCTGGCGTTCTGGTTGAACCGATCGTCGGCAACTTCGGAATCGTGGAACCAAGCCCTGGCTTCTTGGAAGAAGTCATTTCATTATCTCACGAAGCCGGATCACTCGTAATTTTCGACGAGGTCATCACAGCATTCCGCTTCATGTATGGAGGGGCACAGGACTACTTGGGAATTCAACCCGATTTGACCGCGCTCGGAAAAATCATCGGGGGCGGGCTTCCTATTGGAGCCTATGGCGGTAAAAAAGAAATCATGGATTCTGTCGCCCCGCTGGGACCAGCCTATCAAGCGGGTACAATGGCAGGAAATCCAGCTTCCATGCTTTCCGGGATCGCTTGCTTAGAAGTGCTTAAAGAAGACGGGCTGTATGACGAGCTTGACCGGCTGGGGAAAATCCTTGAAGAAGGCATCCTGAAAGCGGCTCGCCAATATAATGTACCGATCACCATCAACCGCCTTAAAGGAGCGCTGACGATTTATTTCACGACAGAAAAAATTGAAAACTATGAGCAGGCGGAAAATACGGATGGCGAAATGTTCGCTAAGTTCTTCAAACTCATGCTCAACCAGGGAATCAATTTGGCACCGTCAAAATACGAAGCCTGGTTCTTGACAATTGCTCACACGGATGACGATATCGCTTATACTCTAAAAGCGGTTGAACATGCATTCAAAAACCTAATATAATAAATCGAATCAGCATAATTATTCATTTTTTATACACCCTCAGGATGTACATCTATCTTGGGGGTTTCTTATTTCCATGTAATAAATCTTTAATATTGGCATTTTAGGCCACTTTCCACCTAAATCCCATCAATCACAGCATCCATCCCATTGTATAAAAAATTGATTTCTGAATATTTAAATGATATGATATGGATACATTTATACACTTTCTTTCAATCTATCAAAACTTGGACTATTGTTCGGGTTTACTAATATTTCCCCCACTAAACACATGCTACAGGAGGTGAAAGGCAGAGAATAAGGGTAACCTTATTCATGCCACATTTATGGCCCAACAATGGACACCTGCTACATTCAAGGAATTTCACAAGGAAGAACATGATGCCTGCGGTATCGTTTCCTGCATCGAAAAAAAGAAAATCCCTACTAACGAAAACATCTTTGCCTGTATCGACGCCCTGGTTAAAATGAACCATCGCTGTGGCTTCATCAATGGTGAGGGCGATGGCGCCGGCATCCATATCGATATTCCCCGGGCTCTTTGGAAAAAGAAGCTTGAAGCGGTAAATGTCGATTCAAGCATCGTCGATCAAGATTCCTTCATAGTCGCCCACTTATTTTTAAGCAAAAAAACAGAAGCTAACGACTTAAAAATCGAAGTCAAGGAGAAACTGCTCCAGCATGGTCTCTCATTGATATTCGAAACGGATAAAGCCTACCGTTCCGAGGCATTGGGACCGATTGCCATTCAAGAAGACCCAGTGTTCTGGCAATTTGCCTGTACCTCCACCATCAATAATGACCAGGAGCTTTCAAATGTTCTTTTTGAGCTGACTTCCGACATCGAAAAAAGTGATTTCATCCATGTTGCATCTTTAAGCCAGCATCATGCGGTATACAAAGTGATGGGCGCGGGGGATAAGCTCCCTGCCTATTATCTTGATCTTGCTGACCCTTTGGCTGCCTCCACCATGACACTGGGACATAATCGTTTTTCAACTAATACCCTCTCAAGCTTCTTCCGGGTCCAGCCTTTCAGTGTACTTGGTCATAATGGCGAAATCAATACCATCGCCAAATTGCGTGATGAAGCGAAAATGATTGGAGTTCCCATCGCTAAAGATGGAAGCGACTCACAGGATTTAAACAAGACGATCGAGACTTTCATCTGCCGTCATGGCTACTCTTTATTTGAAGCTGTCGATCTTATGTTCCCGCCAATCATCAACGAAATCAAGGAGTATCCAGAGCATTTACAAGACTTATATACGTATTTAAGGGAAGCATGGGGTCATTTTGCACAAGGTCCGGCAGGCATCATCTCCCGTTTCGGCGATGAAGCCGTGTTCTCTGTCGACTCTTTAGGCTTGCGCCCACTATGGAATATAGAAACGGAATCATCCTATATGTTCACTTCCGAACCGGGAATCATCCCTTCCAGTGAATATACCGGAGATCCGAAACCGATGGGTCCTGGGGAAAAAATCGGTTTGAAATGGAACGGCGACCGTATTGAATTGTACACATACAAGGATTACCAGGATAAAGTATTTGAACTCTTCAATGATCGTTTTGTCCTTTCCAATGACCGAGTCCGCTTACAGTCCCAAGTTTTTGAAAAGGTTACCTCCATGACAAACACGCAAGCCATTCATAATGGTCAATATAAAGCCTTTGGGTGGGAAAGGGAGCATGTACAATTAGTGGAACAGATGGCCGAAAAAGGCGCTGAGCCCATTCGTTCACTTGGTCACGATGCGCCACTGGCAGCACTTAATCCCCAAAGGACCAACATCGCTGATTTCATCAAGGAAAGTGTGGCCGTTGTAACTAACCCAGCGATCGACCGTGACCGGGAAACCGAGCACTTCTCAACAAGAACCATCATCGGAAAACGTCCTTCCCTATTCGAAGCGAATAAGGCAGGAAATGTCACGGAGCTGCTGACTCCTTTATTGATTGAAGGGTCAACGGGTTATGAGTGCTCGTCAATCGTATCGCAGCCAAGCTATGATCAGTTCATTAAATATTACCAAGATCAAAAACTCGTGCACTTCATTTCAAGCACGTTCAAAGAGGATGAAAACATCAAAGATGCCTTGACCAGGATAACGGATGAAAGTGTCAATGCAGTGGATGAAGGAAAAACGCTGCTTGTTCTGGATGATGCCCTTGCCCATCAAAACTGCAACCTTTGGCTTGATCCCCACCTTGTCACTTCAGCCGTCGACCAAGCATTGGTCCGCACAGGCAAGCGCCGTGATTGTTCCATCCTTTTACGTTCAGCATCGTTAAGGTCACTGCATGATATCATCGTTTCTTATGGTCTAGGGGCCAACTTAATCAGCCCCTATTATATGTTCCTTTCTTTATCTTCAGATGACATCAAGGGGGTTACCAATCTATATAACTCCTTGACGAAAGGGCTTGAGAAAGTCATCTCCACCATTGGCATTCATGAGCTGCGCGGCTATGGAAGACTTTTCTCAAGCATCGGTTTACATGAGGAAATCGCGGAATATTTAAATGTGGCTAACTTCTTCGGATCGAATGATCTGGACTATAATTTTGATAAAATCAAGGCAGATGCCATTCAGCGGGCGAAAGATTACGCCAATGAAAAAGAACGTATGGGTAAGACCTTCCATCTGTTCCCCAGGATTTGGAAGTCTATCGGGGAAGTTGCTTCAACCGGGGAGTATGATGCTTATCGCGAGAAGATCACCGAACAGGAAGAATCCAATCCTACGACGATCCGCCACTTGACATCATTAAAAACTTCAGATGTTTCCATCCCTTCTGAAGAAGTCAGTCTTTCGGTCGGCGAACAGGAATTGCCGTTCGTCATAGCATCCATGTCCTTTGGATCACAAAATGAGATTGCCTTCCGTGCCTATGCGGAAGCTGCCGAGAGGTTAGGCATGATCAGCATGAATGGTGAAGGCGGGGAAATAAAGGATATGCTGGGCAAGTACCCGAAATCCCGCGGCCAGCAAATAGCTTCCGGCCGTTTCGGTGTCAATGCAGAACTCTTGAACTCTTCAAATCTATTGGAAATTAAAATTGGGCAAGGGGCAAAACCTGGTGAAGGCGGTCACCTTCCCGGTTCCAAGGTCACAGCGAAAATCGCGGAAGCCCGAAATGCAACAATCGGTTCCGATTTGATCTCCCCTTCCAATAACCATGATATATACTCAATTGAAGATTTGGCCCAAATGATCCATGAGCTAAAAACGGCAAATGACAAAGCGAAAGTTGCTGTCAAAGTACCAGTCGTTCCAAACATCGGCACGATTGCTGTCGGCGTCGCAAAAGCGGGGGCCGATATCATAACGCTGTCCGGTTTTGATGGCGGAACGGGTGCTGCCAGGATCCATGCACTCACACATGTCGGTCTACCAGTTGAAATTGGTGTGAAAGCGGCCCATAATGCGCTGCTTGAGTCAGGTATCCGACAGAATGTTGAAATTTGGGCTGACGGTGGGCTAAAAAGCTCGATGGATGTATTAAAGGTAATGCTCCTTGGTGCAAACCGTGTAGGTTTTGGTACCCTTTCGATGATTGCCGTCGGCTGTACAACGTGCCGCGGATGTCACCTTGATACTTGCCATGTGGGAATCGCCACCCAAATTGAATCGGAAGCGCAGGCGAAAGAACATGGGCTGCGCCGTTTTGTTCCACGAAAATTCGATTTAGCCGTTCAAGGATTAACGAATATGTTCAGTGCATTTGCAAAAGAACTTAAATCTTTGACCGGATCACTTGGGGTGAAGAATCTTCAGGAAATCGTCGGACGTTCCGATTTGCTCCAGCAAGTTAAAGGTCAACAATCATTGGATTTAACTTATTTATTAAAAAACCTGGATATTACTCCGTTCTCCCATAAAGAAACGGCGGCATATTTGAATGAAGGCTCCATGCAGGTAGCCGTTGGCGCTGAATATCTTGATTCGCATGTAGATGATCTGCAGCAATCCCGCAGCTATAACTCGATCACTTCCGAGCAGCGTGTACTCGGCAGCAGGGTGTCCTGTCACCGCGTTAGGGGCAGATTGGATGGATCATACAAAAAACTTCCTCCCGTTCACCTATCCTACCAGGATGGTTCCATCCCGGGCAATGGACTTGGGGCATACAATACGGAGGGAATTTCAATCAGCGTGAATGGGGGTGCCCAGGATGGCATTGGCAAAACATCGATTGGCGGTAATATTGCCATCTTTAAATCTCCAGGAAAAGATGGGAAGTTCTACAATGGCTCCGTTGGTAAGGGCTTTGGTTACGGTGCACAGCATGGTCTCCTCATTGCCCAAGGCGATGCCGATGCCAGGGCGGGAATCCGGCTTTCCGGAGCCGATATGATCATTGGGGGATTATTAAAACAACCGCTTCCTGAAAAGGAAAACGGTAATATTGCGGTAACTTCCAATATTAAGGGATTCGCTTTTGAATACATGACAAATGGAAGAGGTTTAGTTCTGGGTGATCCCGGTCCATGGATTTGCGCAGGGATGACAGGCGGTGTCGTTTATTTACGGCAACAGCCCGAATCCGGATTAACCAAAGAGGTCATTAAGAAGCGGGTTGCGAAAGGGGCAAAGATTTCCATTGAGCCCCTATCCGAAAAAGGCCTGCAGGATGTGGCCGAACTTCTGGGCAAATACACGGCCCTCTTGAAGGATCATGGTCAACCCGAAGAAGCGGCCTTTTTAGAGACACTGCTTCAAAATCCTGGGGAGCACTTCCTTCAGGTCGTTCCAGTTAAAGAACAGGCGGATCCTGCCGTATCCACGGAGTGATGCCAAAAGTATATAAAAAAGGCTGGTGCTCTTCAATTCGAGCATCAGCCTTTTCCAGTCATATACCTCTGGGATAGTCTTTAAACGATGGAAAACATAGTTGAAAGGCTCAAGAAATTGCCTATCGTTTCTTTATATATTAAACTTGATTTTAGCAACCCTTAGGAAAATCCTGTATATTACTTTTTGTTTACATCTTCTTTTTTTAGTGTAAAGTACTAACAAATAAGTTAGAATACAACTTTAGGCAAAAGTCTATATATAAATAGAGTCTTTTCGTACCACGTTCCATTACAACACAAAGAAAGGATTAACCCATATATGAAGTTTGGTGCCCGCATTCTCAAAACAGGAATAGCAATTGTTTTAGCGCTTTATCTATCGGAACTGCTTAATCTTCCTGCTCCTGTCCTTTCTGGGATTGCTGCAATTTTTGCAATACAGCCGACCATTTACCGTTCATATCAAACGGTGTTGGAGCAAATTCAAGGAAATATCATCGGAGCATTGGTTGCTGTCTCCTTTGTTTTGTTGTTCGGAAATGATATTTTTATAATCGGTCTTGCCGTAATGGTTGTCATAACCATCAATTTAAAACTGAAAATGGATAAAACGATTGTCCTTTCTATCGTGACGGCCATTGCCATCATGGAAAGCCATGACGGGGAATTCCTGAATTTTGCCTTTATTCGTCTCTCATCCGTTTTGCTTGGTATCATTTCTTCGTTCATCGTGAATCTGGTTTTCATTCCTCCAAAGTACGAAGCAAAGCTTTATGCACGCATTACAGATGTAACGGAAGACATCTTGAAATGGATCAGAATCAGCACAAGGCACGCTACAGAACACACTTTATTGAAAAAAGACATCAGCCGATTGAAGGCGGAGTTACTCGATCTGGAACAGATCTATTCCATGTACAAAGAGGAACGGGAATATTTCAAGAAGAACAGTGTGGCTAAAGCAAGAAAGCTTGTCGTTTATCGTCAGATGATCATAACGACAAAAAAAGCGTTTGAAACCTTGAAGAGAGTCCATAAATTCGAGAATGAAGTATATCAAATGCCTGAAGATTTCCAACGGAGCATCTTACAGCAGCTTGATTCCTTGATCCGCAAGCATGAACAGTTGATATTACTGCATATCGAAAAAATCAAGGCCATCGACGAAATTGAAGATTGGGACCAGGATTGTCTAAGTCGTAAAGAGCTGCTCGCCCACTTTTTCGAACAGCAAAATCAAGTGGACGAAATGCATGATAATCTGGGCCATCTCTCTGCCCGCCTTGTACCATTGATTTCCGCAGTCATAGAATATGACGAACAATTGGAACATCTTGAAAAGCTGATCGTCAGCTTCCAGTCCTTCCATAAGGAAGATAACGAATTATCTGTCCAGTATGTAGAAGATTAAAAAAAGACGGTTCCCGGGAACCGTCTTTTTTCGTCTCTATTTCGAGCAGGCCCCTCATTCAATTATCCAAAAGGTTCTTATCAGCAGCCTTTTCAATCGTATCCAATTTATGCAAAAGATCCTGCAGCTCATCTTCTGAGAATGAGTTGAAGTTCTTGCCCATCAATTGGTTATGATCCGCAAGGACTCTCCCCAAAATAGCTTCCCCTGCCTCTTTCAATTCAAGATTGATGACCCTGCGATCCTTTTCAGAGGGCTGCCGTTTCACATAATCCATTTCGACGAGCTTATCTACAAATACGGTAATCGCACTTGGCTTTACTGTTAAGAAGTCAGCCAGCTTGGTCGATTTGATCGACCCCTCTTTTTTCAAAATCAATAATATGAAAAACTGAGGCGACGTTAATCCATAAGGCTGAAGATTTTTTGCTACGATGGCCCTAAGCTTCTTCCTAATCCGAAAAATCTGCATTTCTATACTATTAGTTACTTCCCATTTGAATTCCAGCCTTCTCACTCCTTATATAGGACAATCCTACCTCTTAAATTTAATTAAATGCCATTCCATTGTCAAATTTACTTTCCATATATCCTTAAAACTAAAAAAAATTCAAATTTTTACTATTCAACTGTATTTATTTCCCATTATTATTCAGAATATTTTACATGACAAAAAATAATTAAACTGGTAAACTCTTTACTTATAATA
>NZ_JBHTYI010000050.1:0-20302 GCF_043656335.1 Peribacillus sp. NPDC056705
CTTTTATTATTGCCTTTTCATTATATTCTGCTGTTCTTCGTTTTTATACTGATTATAAAGATGATAGAGACAAGTTAAAACGTTTCTACGGAACGATAATCGTATTTATTTTTATATCAGGAACTTTATTTGTGAGTTTAGGAATTATTTTGCATAAGGTATTAATTTCCTTGTTTTTTAAAGATATTTCCTTTTATCCGATAGTTTTAATTTCATTACTAACATTAATATTTATTTCAGTTCATATGATCCATCAAAATATATTGCAAAGTATGCAGCAAGGGAAGAAACTTACCAAAATAAATTTGTTAATCTTTGGACTTCAAATATGCCTAAACTTATTTTTTATTGGTATTTTGAAAATGGGAGCAATGGGTATTATTTTGGCAACTTTAATAATAAATGTTGGTTACTTTATTTATATGTTAAATGACCTTAAAAAGAATAATTTAATAACTTTTTGTCTTGATAAAGAAATACTTTCTGAAGCATTAAAATATTCTATACCACTAATGCCACATAATCTTTCAACAGTAATAGCTAGTTTTGTATCTCGTATTTTTATTAATACAAGTGGTTCTTTAGCTTCAGTAGGCCTATATAGTATTGCTTTACAATTCAGTGTGCTAATAGACGGTTTTCAAGTTGCAGTGAATAATGCTTTTACACCATGGTTTTTTGACATGATGAACAAGAATAGCAAAGAAAGTAAAAAGGATATTGTTAGTTATTCAAAATTCCTCTTAATACTTTATTCATTTTTGTATTTGGGAATAGGCCTTTTTTCACCCGAATTGATCCTTTTTTTGACAAATGAAAGATATAGCATGGCATGGACTGTTATCCCTATTCTAGTAATCGCGTATTCAGTAAAATCAATATATTATTTCTTTGTTAATATTTTATTGTATTTCAAGGATGCTGCAAGAAAAATTTTCATAGCAACATTTATAGGAAGTTTTTTTGATATTATTCTAGCTTATATATTGGTACCGAAATTTGGAATGTATGGTGCCGCTTGTGCATTTCTAATAGCAAAAGTTATTGTAGTTACAATAATTGTTTTTATAAGTAAAAAATATAATAATATAGGTTATCGAGTATCTGAAATGGTAAAAATAATTATTCCAAGTTTATTGTTTATTGGTATTGGATTATATCTAAGTTATACAGAATACTTGAATATATTTAGCTGGTTTAATTTATCTTATAAATTAGGGATTTTATTAGTTTATATGGTTTATATATACTTAACTAACAAAAAAATGATAAATAATATTATAGAATCTAGGGAATTTAGGAGGATATTGAGGAGGAAAGTTATTTAAATCAATTACTTAATGGAATGTAGTAACATAAACTCTTACTTAAATGTAAGTGAGAGTTGTGGTAACTATTTTATTCGAATAACTCCTACCTTGATAGACTGTAGAAGAAGTATTTCTCGAATAATTTTCCAAAACTTCGAATTATCGAAAAATAAGGAGTGTATTTTACAAAAAAGCAGTAAAGGATGGCGTTACCATGTACAAATTAGCAGTAGCCGGAACCGGTTATGTTGGCTTAGTAGCAGGTGTATGTTTTGCCGAAGTGGGTCATCAAGTGACCTGTGTAGATATAGATGAAAATAAAGTGAACGTAATGAAATCTGGAATCTCTCCAATATATGAAGCTGATTTGGAAGATTTAATGCAAAAGAATTATGCTGCTGGAAGGATTGATTATACGACTGATTATAAATCAGTCTATAAGGATGCTGATGCAATCTTTATCGGAGTCGGTACTCCAGAGCAACCAGATGGTTCTGCAAATCTTTCATACATTGCAACAGTCGCTAGGCAAATTGCTGAATCGGTGGAAAAGGATTGTCTTGTCGTCGTGAAATCTACAGTTCCGGTTGGAACGAATGATAAAGTCGAGCAGTTTATCCAAGACTTTTTAGTTAATGATGTAAAAGTGGAAGTTGTATCGAACCCGGAATTCCTGGCACAAGGTTCTGCCGTGCATGATACACTGCATGCCGAACGGATCATTATCGGAACGGAGAGTAAATGGGCCGAAGAACTGATGCAGAATATTTATGAGCCGTTTCATTTACCGGTGGTTTCAGTCAATAGAAGATCCGCAGAAATGATCAAGTATGCCTCCAATGATTTCCTTGCTCTTAAAATCTCTTATATGAATGATATCGCCAATCTTTGTGAACTTGTTGGCGCGGATATTCAGGATGTAGCTAGAGGGATGAGCTTCGATGACCGTATCGGAAGCAAGTTTTTAAATGCAGGTATAGGCTATGGCGGTTCATGTTTTCCTAAGGATACTAAAGCATTGGAGTATCTGGCAAGACAAAACGGTTATGAACTTAAAACCGTCAAAGCTGCCATTGATGTGAATAAGGATCAAAAGACGATGCTATATAAAAAAGCTAGTAAAAGACTTATTACATTTAACGGTCTGAAAGTAGCCGTGCTAGGATTGACTTTTAAGCCTGGTACTGATGATTTAAGAGAAGCTGCATCTCTTGAGAACGTGCCTTTATTATTAGAGCAGGGTGCCGATATCTATGCTTTTGATCCTGTTGGAGCAGAGAATTTTGCTAGAGTGTATCCAGAAGGTAAGAACGGCAAAGGCAGTATCACCTATGTTTCGAATATAGAGCATGCCTTAGAAAGTGCAAATGTCTGTTTTATTTTTACTGAATGGGGAGAAGTGAAAGCATTAACGCCTGAGACATATAAGACGTTAATGAGGACTCCTTTAGTATATGACGGCAGAAATATCTATAATGTTGAAGAAATGCAAAAATCAGGGGTAGAGTATCACTCCATTGGAAGAAAACCAGCAAGTAGAAAAGGCATAAAGGGGTTGAAACACGTTGAATTACAAGTCCCTAGATCCTAATAAAACATACCTCATCACTGGAGCGGCAGGTTTCATCGGTTTTTTCTTATCAAAAAAACTTTTAGAACAGGGCTGTAATGTGATCGGTATTGATAATATAAATGATTACTATGATGTGAAGCTTAAAGATGCTCGGTTGGAGCAACTTAAACCTTATGAGAAATTTACCTTTATCAAGGGTGATATCTCTGACAAAGAGATGATCAGCAATATTTTTGAAGACTATAAACCTAATATTGTAGTAAATCTGGCTGCACAAGCGGGAGTACGATACTCGATAGAAAATCCGGATGTGTACATTCAAAGTAATATCATCGGTTTTTATAACATACTTGAAGCTTGCAGGCACAATCCTGTGGATCATCTTGTCTATGCTTCTTCCAGCTCAGTTTATGGAGCTAACAAAAAGGTTCCATTTGAAGAAACGGATTTTGTGGACAATCCTGTATCACTTTATGCATCGACTAAGAAATCCAATGAATTGATGGCCCATACATATAGTCATCTGTATAATATTCCTGCTACAGGCCTTCGTTTCTTTACGGTTTATGGCCCTATGGGACGACCTGATATGGCCTACTTTGGATTTACGGATAAGTATTTTGCTGATGAACCAATTAAGATCTTTAATAATGGTGATTTTGAAAATGATCTATATAGAGACTTCACATTCATTGACGATATTGTCGAGGGAATAGAACGTCTTCTATCCAACCCTTCAGTTGGAGATCACAACGTTCCTCACAAAGTATTTAACATTGGAAACAACAATCCTGAAAAATTGATGGCTTTCATTGGAGCTTTGGAGAAATGTTTAAGTAATGCTCTAGGTAAAGTTGTTGAATTTAATAAGGTCTTCGAACCAATTAAACCTGGAGATGTACCTGCCACGTATGCTTCTACGGATTTGCTGCAGAAGGCTGTTGGATTTAAGCCGGAAACTTCGATAGAAGAAGGTTTGCAAAAATTCGTAAATTGGTATGTGGAATATTATAATAAAAAGTAATAACAGTAAACAGATATATGGCTATCATTTTTCGGGTGCCTGTCAACACTAAGAATTTCACTAAAGATTAATAGAGACAGAGAGTTTTTGAGGCTCTTTGTCTTTTTATTAACTTGGTTAGGAATTCTTCTACTATTATAAATGCCTCATGTTCACCTACACTTTCTTTTATTAAAATCCACAACTAGAACAAATCCTAAAAAAACTAAATAGGGATGTGTTTCATGAAAAAAATTATTGGTTTTTCCTTCTGTTTTTTGCTTATTGTTTTCCTCATTTTTCAGCAGAAACATTCTATATCTAACCATAAAGAAAAGATATACGTTGAAGATTTTAAAGGAACCAATGATTCAGCGAAGATTCAGGCTGCCATCGATCATGCTAAGGCCAATAAATTAAAGACGGTTATGCTGGATGATAGGAAGTACACGATTTCATCACCGGTCATCGTCAGGAAAGGTGTTAAGCTGCAATTTGGTTACGGAACGAAATTCATTGTAAAGGGAAACTTCAGGGTGCTTGAGCTTGAGCAGAATGCTTCCATTGAAGGTGCTTATGTAGTGATAAATGATGCTGAATTTAATTCAGAGGTCATTTACTTAGATGGTAAGTATAAATATTATAATACCTGGAACAAAACGCATGTGAAGGATGTAAATATTATAAATTGGTCTGAAAGTAATCAGGGTACTGGGATATCATTATATGCTGGCGGTAAAGAACATGAGATTTCTTTCGTGAATTTTGAAAATATCAAGGTTGCAGGGATGGAGACTGGAGTAAAGTTAATAGCTGAAGAACCGTCTTCTGGTAAGGCCTGGATCAATGCCAATCGTTTTTTGAATCTATCATTAGAAGATTGTGTGAATATGATTTACATGGATAGTAACTCTACAGTACCGAATGAGGTTAGTGGAAATCAATTTACCAACTTACAGATACAGCCTTCAGGCAAAACAAAGAGCATTTTGAAGGTAAGTGGGCAATACAATAAGTTTGAGGGAATGGTTTGGGATCTGGACAAAGTCACACTTCAAAACGAGGTTATTGAATTTACGGAAAATAGCATGGGCACTATCATGGATATCACATCCTTGCCAATTAGCCGAATCACTGACAGAGGTCAGGCCAATATCTTGAATCAATAAATAAAAGCGAAAAGGGTGGTTAGCTAATAGATAGGCACTCACCCTGAAATGCAAATTGGAGATAACATTAATGATCATTAATTTCTGGTACTATTGCTTCTTATCTATGGGGAATAATCCTTTTCTCTTTGGATAACAAGTTAATTTGCCAGTTTTTTTATATTTAATAGTCAGAGCTTTGAAGTGATAATTTGGCCTTGATCATTAATACTCACTTTCCACTTTGTTCCGTTTGGAGAAGCCATTGTCACAGCTTTCCCTTTTTGAAGTTCTATATCTCCATATAATGTTCCGCCAGTAGTCGGCAACCAAGCTGCACCTTGCTGTAGGGATGATCTTGCAAAGATGCGATTAATCCGGAATCGTTTGTGAGCTTGTGTATACCCGCTTAATGTCAGTTTAATTTTATAAAGCGTTTCTGCTCTTGCTTCAGAGATCACCGTGTTACCGGCATTAAATGGGAGATTTTTTGCTATGATCCAAGGTCCATTTAAGCTTTGTTGATATTCAATCAATACGCGACTGGGACTTTCATTCCATCCAAAATAAAGACCAAAGCAATTTAACATTTTAATAGGCTGATTGGTAAAATCCAATTCTATAACAACCGGTTGGGAACTGGGAACATCGAGGTAATTTACACTTTGCTCATCGAGTAAATTGAAGCAATTATTGATATTTCCTCCATAAGGGGCCTTTCCGGAAAGCTGACGTATAGCGTAGCGGACGTTTGCATTTACTAAGATATCGTCTTGATTCCCGACAAGATGGGCTTTTCCTAAGGCAAGAGGTGGATATACTTGGAGGGATTCTTCATGAGGGGAGGTGCATCGATTGTATTGGCCGCGATCAAGGATGGAAGTGGATACCTGATTCGAGCTTAGATAGTTGTGATGGGAAGTGGAGGAGAATTCAATCACGAGCGGGGGATCATCCATACGATAGATATCCCATATGATGCCTTCAAATATATTATAAGCACCTGAGCAGCGAATGACTTTTTTCGTTTGTTTTCGGCATTGAACTTGAAGTCCAGTAAAGGTGTTGCCGGAAATTTCGTAAGGTAGGTCACTGTTTCCTACAATCTCGATACCGTACTGGCAGCCATCTATAAAAATGGACTCGAAGGAGTTGGCATTAATCCAGCAGGGGGTATCTACATTTGATAGTTTTTCGGTTTTTAAATAGAGTGCTGTATGGAAGTTTGTGATTTGGAGGGAGCTAGCCTTAAAGAAACTGATGAAATCCCATGCTTTGTTACAGTATAAATGGATGGCTATACCTTGATACGTTGTTGTACGGTTAATGATATTGATATTGGATATAGATGTATGATTATGGATCTCTATTTGCTGCGCCCCGGAAAGGAAGATGACGGATGAATTGAAGCTATTATCCACTATTTCAATCGTCCCGCCGGAGAGGGAAGCATCCTTTTGTAGCTCAAAAACCTGGAAGTTACCTTTAACTATTAATGTTATTGTCGGATCAATTTCAAGATGGACATTTTGCTTAATGACAATGGGGGAGGAGAGGGTATATTGCTTCTTCCCTGTAATGGCAACTTTAGAGTAGTTATTATCTACACAATAATCAATCGCTGCCTGAATGGCTGGTGAATTATCCGCTAGATTCGGGTTGGCGCCAAAACAATCTATATTAGCAACATCCCTGTTCTGGCAATCCTCAGGGAGGTTGAGTGGGTCTGCCATATATAACACTCCTTTTATGGTGATATTATATAGCATATGCTTGTCCAAAAAAGTATGTATAGGTATAAAAAACAAAAAACAAACGAGGTCATCGTTTGTTTTTTGTTCATTGATAGGTTTTCAGTGTAGAATGAATCATGTTCGAGAGGGAGAAGGATTCTTCTACCTTTTGTCTTGCTTTGCTTCCCAAGCGTTGTCTTAAATCCACATTATCTTGAAGCGTTTTAATTTGTTTGGCAAATTCCTGTTCTGAATGTTGGGAAATGAGAATCCCGGTTTCAAGGTCCACAACCGCTTCTTTAATGCCGCCTACATCCACTGACATAATTGGCGTTCCTGCTGCCATTGCTTCCAGGACAACCATTGGGAAAACCTCTCTAAGTGATGTTAAAAGAAGTAAGTCCATATTGCATATAAATTCATATGGATTGGAGGCATTGCCTAGTAGCATCACTTTATGGCGTAATTTTAAGTCTTTAATCATTTTTTCTACAAATTCTCGCTCCGGTCCATCACCAGCAATATAAAACATCACATTAGGTACATCCTTTAACTCATTAACGATTTTCAAGAAAAGTTCATGATTTTTCTCTTTTGATAAACGGGCTAAAATTCCCACATTGAAGGTTTCTTTAGGCTGTAGTTGTTTATACGAAAAGTGTTCAACATCCACGCCATTGTAAATGGTCCGAATAAGCTCATTCCTAACACCCAGCTGAAGTAAGTTATCTCTTTCAAAATTACTGACAGCAATGATTTGCTCAACATGTTTATTCAGCACCCTTTTAAATAGAAAGGGCACCTTTTTTTCTAGAATGGTTACATTATGCTTGGTGTACACCAGTTTGATATTTCTTCTGGTCAGTTTCTTGATGGCGATCGAGTATAGCAGCATTCGTAAACTATTGGCATGAATGACATCGATATGTTTTAAGCTAACTTCTTTAGTTAGTGTTTTAAGGTTGGCAAGGTGATTCTTTAAGCTTAAAGGAATGAATTGTTGTTTGTTATGAATTTGCTTGTATAATTCGCCCGTCGCAGCAGCAGAGTAAAACGTCATGTTTTCATCCTGGAGATGATTTTCCAATTTGCAAAAGTACATCTCGGCGCCGCCAATTATGAGCTTATCTGTAAGTAGCAGGACATTGTTCATATACCTTATTTCCCTCCATTTAGTAAAGAGGCAGGCTGGGAACCTCTGTTTTTGTTGAATGCGTTATAGGCGTATTTGCTAAAATAAAAGTTAGCTTTAATAAAGTTTAATTTTTCCTGGCTTCGTAAAAGCCTCCAATACCGGTAGGCAGCCTTAAATTTATTTCTTGAAGTAGAGTTATTTACAATTCGATACTTGGATAAGACTTTCGGTAAGCCGTGAGCTATATATCCTTGTCTTAAGAGTAACAGCCATAATGCAGTATCCTCTGGCTGAATATCAGGCATTTCAATATGCTTGATTTGCAGCCTATCAAGCATCACTGTTAAACAGCCAATCGTTGTATTTCCAATCAGATGCTTATAATCCACAGCTTTAGGTGCCATTACTTCAACATCAAGAGAATTTCCTTCTTCATCAATTAAAGAATAAGAGGTGAAAGAGAAAGCGAGATTTCCCTTTTGCATAAAAGCAACTTGTTCTTCCAATTTAGTTGGAAGCCATAAATCATCACTATCTAGGAACGCGATATAATTTCCATGGGCTTCTTTAATGGCTATATTCCTTGCCATGGCGGCCCCGACATTCTTGGATAATGCGATAAGTCTTATCCGTGAATCGTTCTCAGCATAGGATTTAATGACAGAAACCGAGTCATCCTTTGATTGATCATCAACAATGATCATCTCCCAGTTATAGTAGGTTTGATTTTGGACAGTTTTTATCGTTTCTGTAATAAAAGACTTGCTGTTATACGAAGGAGTTATTACGGAAACTAAAGGTCTGTCATCCTTTTTGCTGTAGGTCACTATATTCCACCTCTTTTCTCTCATATACGGATATATATTTTAAAGTTAGTGCTAAAAAGGAAAAAAATGCTTCATTAATCATGAGTGAAAGTGACATCATCTGTATTAAGAAAGCAAAAAGAGTAAGCACAATGAAGGGCTTTTCTTTGTGTAATTTAGTCTTGAATAAGGTGAGTATGAGCATCAATAGAAAGGAAAGGTAAAAAAGAAAACCAATGATTCCAGACTCTACTAAAACCTCAAGATACGTATTATGAACATATAGCTTTTCATTATGCTCGAAGGCGTAATAATCGGAAAAGTTAAATGCACCGATGCCAAAAAGGGGATTTGACATAAAGTAGTTGATCGCCTGCTCCCATAATTCAAACCTGCCGCTGCCACCATCAGTTGAAAAGTCAGTAATGCGGCTCGTGATGATTTCATTGAAATCTATTTTGATAAGAGACCCAGCAACAAATATCACCGTTAGAAATATTAAGGAAACTGTTAACATTTTAATTTTTTTGGAGAAATTAGCTAAAAGCATGTACAAAACGACCACCAGTACAAGAGCTAAAATTCCACCTCTTGAAAAAGTAAGAAGAGAAGTAATCATACATAGGAGGAAGCCAATTGAATGCTTGAATCCCTTTAAATTGGTTAAATAAAAGGAAAAAAAGATTGTGTTAAAAAAAATGAAGATGTTTGGGTCATCCAGTAAACCGATTAATCTTGGATAATCCCGGTCTAATAATAATCCATATGATGTAATCTCAACACCTGTCGGGAATCTGCCTGTCACCTGTATTCCTATGATGTATAATAATAGACTGCTAATGTTAAAGATGATCCCGACATTTGCAATCGAATTCTCAATGGCACTTAACGTTGTTAGTTCCAATACATATCTCATGATGAAATAACAGCCAAGTACGAGTATCACCCCTAGGATGACCCGAATGCTCGATTCAGGATACTGAGAAAACGCGCCGCTCAGACAATAGGTGAAATAAAATAAAAGCAATAGAATTTCATAATGATAAAGGGTATGAAAATAAAAATCCCGAAAATGAATGCAGAAGAAGATTGCTAGAAAAATCATGTAAATTTTTAAAGAAAAACCGATGGATATATTATATTTACTGAGCGTAATAAAAAATAACAAGAGAAAGACTGACCACATGGAGGTGTTTTTATTAATTAGCAATCTTTCCATTCTCTTTTTGTCTCCTATCTAGTAAATGTTTGGTGTCATTTTTCTTTTTTATGAAGCCAACGATTAATTCCTTGATGCTCTTATCAAGCAGCAAAATTAGAGCAGTGACGAAAATGATGCTAGAAATCATCGCTATAAAAGGATACTTGGATAATAAGTTGTGCATCAGGATGAAACTAATCGAAAAGAAGGTGCCATACGGCAGGATGACCTGGAAGAATACCTTTCTTTTTTCTGGGTTGGCAGCGACATAGCCAATGAATGAGACAATTTCCATGGTTAGGACGGCAAAAGCTGAACCAGCGACAGCATAGCTGATGCTCAGAAAATAGAAGGAAACCAATCCGATGGTGATGGTAATGAATTGGACAATTGTACGACGGTTCTGTAATCCCCTTGTCGTAAGGCCATCAGCAATGGCAATGTTAAAGCCTTGCAGAACGATTATAAAGGCCAATATTTTTAAAGGCTGAACCGCAGATCCCCACTCGGCTCCGAATAAAATGGTCACGAGATAAGTGGCCAAGTGGAATAAGGTTAAAGTCATGCACATGCCTATATAGGACATGATTTTCATTTGCAGGATATTCAATCTTGTGTGTTCTGCAAGCTCCCCTTGGTTGTATCGCTTAAATAAAAGCGGAAAAAAAGCGCCTGCGATGACCCCTGGTATTTGGTATAAAGCAGAAGGAATCCGATAGGCTACTGCAAAGAGACCGACAAGCGCTAATGGCAGTGTTTTTTCCAGCACCAATGGACCCAACTGTGGGGTTAGCATAATAAATAACCCACTGATTAAAAACGGACTAAGATTCATTAATAATTGTTTTTCAAAAGGAGATTTCCATTTTAATTCCGCTTTTTTCAGCAGTAAATAAAGGCTGTAAAATCCACCGGCTAAATAAGAGAATCCATATAAAAAGGCTGCTAGATGCACATCCACTTTAAAACCCATACTTACTGTGGTGGAAAGTATTAAAACAAAGGCCGAAAAGATTTTAATCGACGCAATGAATTGCATCCTTTCAGTTAATTGAAAATAGGTTATTCCAATACTTTGCATCGCCAGGCCAATGACCATTGGGATCATAAGGCTATAGATCATATAAATAATTTGTGGTTCTTGATAAAGAACCCGTATGCCGGCAAAGAATACAAAAAAGGTTATTAGCGAGCAAACAATTCGAATCTTAATATAGGAAGAAAAGGTTCTTCCTAAGTTATCCTTTTTTGATCCTTCCCTTAGAAAAGTATTACTTGTTCCAAGGTCAGTAAAAAAGTTCATGACCATGGCAAGAGCTAATGCCACACTGAAAATCCCATAATTCTTTGAGTTAAAATAATTTGCTAATAAAATGAGTGTGGCTGCATTAAGAACATTAGAGAGAATTGTACTGTAAAATAAATGGACAATATTTTTTAAAATAGAGTTCTTCTTTGTATTCACTTTTTTCGCTCCCGATTTTATGACAATAAAGTCGTTGGCTTAAGTAGTGGTGCAGGGGAATGAAGTGATTTTGTGGTTAAAGCAGGCTGATTTTGATTTAAGTAATAATCATATGTGCTCGCAAGACCCTTTTCAAGTGAATGAGCTGGGTGCCAACCCAATTTTTGAATGGTCGTTTTATTACAGAGTAAGCTTTCTTTGATGTCACCATTTTTCGCTGGCTGATAAATAGGAGATAAATCATGGCTGCCAAATGATTGAATAAGCGAGAATAATTGATTGATGCTTGTACTGGTGGTCGATGAGACATTGAAGGTGCCGCTTCCTTCAAACTCCAATGCTTTCAAATTGGCATCTGCCACATCTTTAACATAAATGAAATCTCTCGTTTGAGTGCCGTCTCCATATATAATTGGCCGCTCATTATTTATGACAAGATTAGTGAAAATCGATATAACACCGCCTTCACCGCTTGCTGTCTGCCTTGGTCCATATACATTACTGTATCGAAGATTCACATAATTTAAATCGTATAATTCTTTACCAAGCTTTAGATAATCCTCTGCCGTTTTTTTTGATGCTCCATAGGGTGATAATGGAGAAGTGATATGTGATAAGGTAATTGGCATGGTATCTGCATTACCATAAACAGCCGCAGATGAAGCAAACACAATCTTTTTAACATTAAACTTGTGAGAGAGCTTAGCGATGTTTATCGTTCCCATGATATTGATCCTTGCATCATTCGTAATATCCGAAATGGATTGTTGTACACTCACCTGCGCAGCTTGATGAATGACATAGTCAGGCCTAAATGTCTCCATCGCATTTTCAAGCAGGACCTCATCTTCAACATTACCAAAGAAGGGAGTGACTTTGGCCTTAACATTCCCGATAGAGCCGGTAGAGAGGTTATCATATATAGCCACTTCATAATTATTACGGATTAATGTATCGACAATATGAGAGCCAATAAATCCAAAGCCTCCAGTTACTAGTACTTTATTCATTTTCACTACCCCTTTTTTAGATTATCTAGCTCCATTACCAGTAAAGACTATGGTCAATGTTCGGAACATAATCTTGATTTCCATAGCAAATGAGCGGTGTTGAATATAATATAAATCAAAAACCAGCTTTTCTTTTGGGGTTAAATCATACCCGCCATTTACTTGTGCCCAACCTGTTATTCCAGGTTTCACATATAAACGGTTTTTAAAGCCAGGCAATAACTTTTCGAATTCTTTATAGAAATATTCTCTTTCAGGTCTTGGTCCGATGAGCGACATATCTCCTTTTAAAACATTAATAAGCTGAGGGATTTCATCAATGCGCGTTTTTCGTATAAAGGCTCCTATTCTTGTAACCCTAGAGTCATTTTCACTTGCCCATCTAGGTCCATTTTTTTCAGCATCGATGCCCATGGAACGCAGCTTAATCATATTGAAAGGCTTCCCATCCAGGCCTAGTCTTTGTTGATAAAAGAAAGGGGAGCCAGTCGAATCAATAGGGATAAGAATGCAGAATAAAAGTAAAATAGGTGCTGTAAGTATCAGCATAATAAACGAGATGATTATATCCATGGCGCGCTTTATATAAAAATTAGATGTTGTCGATAGTGGCTTTATCAGGATTTCTTCCTGCCTATCGACTCTGACTTTCGAATCCACTGGTTATCCTCCCTGAGTTAAGAAATGATCATAGAACCTGAAATCTCAAGATTTGCCCTTTCAAATTGCATTTTCACCCCTGCAATTTTCTCTAACTTATCTCTTCCCTCTTGTATCGCCAAAATGATCCCATCACAATATTTAGCAATGATATTTGCATCAGGTTTATGTAAACTATCTGATGTATGAAATAAAATGAGGTCAAAATCCTTCTTCCACTTTTCAATCAGAGTTGGAAGGGTCCCCAATGTTAATAAAGTTGCTGGTTCATAAATGGCTTCGCTTGTAGGTATACAGAATAGATGACCCTTTATATGTATAGCATGATCGTTAATGGGCTTCTCATTTAAAAGCAAGTTGGTCAAACCGAATGAATTATCAATATTAAACACCTGATGCAGTGAAGGCTGACGCAGATTAGCATCCACTACCAGCACCCGTTTACGCTGCTCAGAAAAGGCAAGTGCTAAGCACGCAGTAGCATTTGGAATATTCTGTGATTGTGAAAGAGAAGTAATCAGTAAAACCGAATCGCCTTTTTGAAGATTCGTCTCGATATTGGTACAAATCGAATAAAATTGCTCTTTATTAATTTCATTTAGATTAAAGGATTGTTTCCTTGATTTAATACTCACTATATTCACCTCGTTTTGTGGAAGGTAAGGTTTTATAAGTTGTTTTACGTTTTCTGTTTATCCTTTTGGTATTTAAATCAAGCCTCCCCAATAATGGAATGCCAAGAAGTTCAAGCTCCCTATCGGAGTATGTCGAATCATCAAAGTGTTCTCTAAGAATTGCTAAGCCTATTCCAGCGAAAAAGCCTATTACGATTGAAATGGCTATGATGAATTTTGGCTTTGGGAAAAGCAGTTCTGCTTGTCCACGTTCACTATCATTGAGAATACTAATTTGTTTAACACTTGTAAGATTTTTGAATTTTGCTATTGAATGCATCGCGACAGTCTGGGCGATGTCCTTAGCGGATTCAGGATTGGAATCCTTGACGGTAATCGTGATGATTTGTGAATTATCTCTATTGGTAATGGAAACTTGCTTAAGTAAGTCATAGCTCGAAGTCTTAAGGTTCAATTCCTCTTTAACTCCGATCATGATTTGCGGACTTTTAATGATGTCCATATAAGAAAGGGCAAGTTGTCTGTTTTCTTGAACTTTGTTTATGGAAGCTTCCTTTTCACCTATGCTTAAAGATCCTGCCAGAACTTGAGTGGAATACTGATATGTTGGTTTCATAAGGTACATGGACGAAAATATAATGAAACCAGTAATACAAAGGGTAGATAGAATAATGATAAATATTCTCTTTTTTAAGATTCGTAAAAAATCTTTAATTTTTACTTTTTCATTCATCAATTTCACCACTTTTTTAGAGATAGTAAGAATACGTTCAAAACTTGCAAAGAATTTTTTAGTAAAGTACGCAATTATCCTATTTTTCGTTTTAAAGCTATGTAATCTTTGGATATTTCTTTTTCTTGTTTATTTCTTGTGAAATACGATCCGAGCCTCATGCATGGTTTTTCCACGAGCAGATAGGACGCTGAAGAGAGTAAAAAAGATAAGAAAAATGAAAAAGTCAATATTAAACCGGTTGGCAGCTTGTTATAGAATAGGTACATCAAGGAGAATAAGGATATGAGATGGTACAAATACAAACTATATGAAATTTTCCCGAGAAGTTTTAGCAATCTAGACCTTAAGACCGTCGAAATTTTTTTGGAACATACGCTCATGATGATGAAAATGCAAACACCGAACGAGACCACATAATCCCTGAAAATATAATTGTTTAAAAAGTCCACTTCGCCAATAATGCCTTCGTACATAAAACAGATAATTGCCCCCAAAAACAATGCGACTTTTACAGATTTATTCATTTTCAAGGTATAGGCAAAAAGTTCATGTCGATATTTTGCTATTATTGCTCCCATTAAAAAAAGAGTGCTATAGTGAAAACTTAGAAGAATGCTGGTTATATCTACACTGGAACCAAACAAATATAAACACAAAGTCGATGAAAAAATTAAAACTAAAAGCCATAATAAAGAGTTTTTAAGCCTTTTTCGTACAAATAAATAAATCAGTACAGGAAATATAATCGAAATTCTCATTTCGTGGACAAGGGACCATATAACATTGTTATAGGCGTCTGTATTGTACTGTCCAATAAACAAAAAATGTTCTATTAATAAGGAAGGAGTATCCAGGCCTGTCCAAGATTTACTAAACCAGTTAGTGATAAAGGGTAAATCATTTTGATTTAAAAGCATTTTAGCTAATATGGCCATGCTTATTGCTACTAGATATGGTAAATAAATTCGAAACACTCGTTTTATTAAATATGTAGAATAGTGGAATTTAGCACTGTTAACTGATAAATACAAAACAAAACCACTCAATACAAAGAATAGAATGACAGACTCATTTCCACTACTGAAAAAAAGGCGTAGAGGAGTTTCCTTGAATAAATAAATCAAGTAGGTGCTGTTTGAATCATACTGATAATTAGCATATGAAGGGTATACCATCAAATAATGCCCGATTAACACAATGAGAGCGGCTAAACCCCTTAATGAGTCAAATTCCTCATATCTAGTCATATCCTCCTCCATATGAATCGTTTTTTTTTATAATATAGCACTTGTTCTTAATAAAGTATAGTTAGTTCTTTAAAACAGACAAAAATAGACAAGAAAATATAAAGTTAACCATTATATCCTAATTTTCATGCTCGGTTATGTAATGTTTAATGGGGGATAAAACCTCTGGACATTAGTTGGAGAGAGTTGGAACATAATGCTCTGAAACAAGGGATTTTGGACATGACTAAATACTGTTCCTAAATCTACATATGGTATGCAGTCAGGGATCAGAGAGGGAAACATAAAGTAGAAGATGAGGGATACAAATGACTAGAATAGATTAATAATGAAACTAATTGACATAGTAATGTAGAGGTGGTAAGTTCAATTTAATGATTCGTTATAAAGAACAAGATGTTCGTTTTGTTTAAGATATAACCTGTTAATTCTATCGGAAGATTTAAAATTAAGTAACAAAAAATGTAAAAAATAGATTTAAATATAACCTGTCATTTTTAAAAGCAAAAGCTCAATTAATAAGTTACAGAAGAAAGGATGATTTTTAATGCCTTTATACCAAATGAGAGAAATATGGACACCTTTAAAATTAGTTGGAGTTAAGTTTTTTAAAACAGAAGAATGAACTATTTTTATGAAAGTTTTTAATAAACGTCGAAGGAAGTTAAAGTAATTATTATTGCTCGTCAAGCTTGTTTGTGATTTCCAAACCTAGTTGTTTTTTTGAAGAATATTGTAGAATGATGACGGAAATTAACGAAAAGTATTTTAATTAACCGTCAGATTCTTAAGTATAATTAAAGTGAATGTAGTAATAAAGACTTAGCGAAAAATGTCATAGGGTATTCGACTTCGTAAAAGATAGAATCGTATATTTTGTGCCATAATACTAAATGGAAAACCATAATGTTAAATATTCTTGAGAAAGGCAAACCTATTGAAAAATAGGGACGCAAAATTACAGGTCTAAGGCTTTGCTAAGACGGCTGTGTTACCACAAATTAGGCGGAATTTGTCATGGAAGCAAACAATGAATTTGAAGAATGGGTTTCTTTAATGCTAGAGGCGAAAAATTCAGGCTTGTCCATTGAAGATGTTAAGGATTTTATCGTAGAAAATGGATCAAGAGAAAAACATTATATCATTTGGTAAGCAATATGTACCTTAGAGGAGGCTGCTATACAGCCTTCTTTTTTTGTTTTCATTACAGGAAATTACCGTAAAGGTATCTAGAATAAAGAGTATGGGGACAATAATAAAAATAAAACCTAATAGAGGGGGATTTTTATTATGGATGGACTTAATGCTTTTATGAAGGGATTAATATGGGGAACTTTATTCAGTGTACCGTTATGGCTGTCATTCTTAGGTTGGATAAAAATAATCATGAATTTTATTAAGTAAGTGCTTAATTAAAATGATGCCAAGGCAGGATTTTATTATCATAGAATTTAGTTATTGTACATAATTCGTTAGTCGCAACCTTCTGCAAATTTAAGAAATATAACCTATAAAAAATAGTTAATAATACTTAAATGTATTTGATAATGTGCCGATACTACACTATAGAGATTAAGCCGAGGACTTCGCAAAAGAAGATGCCAGATAGCTGCCATCAGAGTAAAAGGAGATTATTTGATGACAAAAAACAAATTCATTACGTTCGAGGAAGTATATGAAAAGAAACAGAGAAGTAAGAGAATTTTTATTGGGACTTATATTACTATTATTTTAGTTTTGATTTCAGTAATGACTTATTTTATGGGGCAATCATAATTTTGGGTATGGAAGGGGCTGAGGAATCGGTCCTTTTTTGTTTTTTTATCTGTACATATTGGCTAGTGGTATTCATTCCTACTGAATATTTTAGAAAATGTTAATTTTCTGTGATTTTTCTGTATTATAGTAGATTCAGCTTGCCATTCTCTACTATAATAAAAGGGCTATATTCCTTCTTTTGAAAAAAGATTAGGGACAACTTATGAAATGGTGGAGTGGAAATTTGAAATGGATTTTTTTGATATTTTAAAAGACACTTTTGCAAAAGGTGAGTCTGGACAAGATGTTACTGTGAATGAAATGGTGGAGGAGATTAAGGAGAAATTAAGTGGGATCATTGAGGAACCTGAAAGAATATGATCCATAAATACCTCTTCCCCATTTTGCTCGTTTTATGGGCGATGGTCATCTTCTTTTTTTCCTCGCAGACATATGAGGAGCAAAGCATTACCCCTTTTTTAGCACAGTTCAATACGCCATATTGGTATGATAAGCTAAGTGGCATCTCATTTATGTATGGAGGGGTTGAGGTGAGTGCCCAAATAGCTGGAGTAAATGGCTTTCTGGAGTTTTTCCTTCGGAAGGGTGCCCATCTTTTTATCTTTTTTGTGTTTGGATTATTGATGTATCGTGTTTGGGGCCATTTTGTTAAGAATCCTGTTCTTTCGTTTTCAGGCGCTCTTATATGTGTCCTTTTTTATGCGAGTGCGGACGAACTTCATCAAAAACTAACCGGTGGCCGAACTCCCTTGTGGCAGGATATCATGCTGGACACGTTTGGCGGTTTGCTAGGAATCTTCTGTTTTCTTTTCTTGTATCGATGGAGAATGCGTCATCGAATCTGAAGAACTCAGTTCTAATAATTTTAATTAAGGAGCATGTCTTACAACATGCTTCTTTTTTATGGTTTTCATTTATATATATAAATGAAAGATAACCTGTGAGGGTGATGAGGGTGATGAGACAAAGTAAGATTTCAATAGGAGTATTGACGGCTACTCTCGTGGTTTTAATTGCAGGAGTGTGTATCATTTTTCTTTTTCCGAGCGGATCAAAAAGCGTGGTTGAAGATTTTTATGAGTATGAAAGTGAAGCGGAGTTCGGGAAGTCCTGGGACTTGTTAAGTTCTGAAATGAAGCATCGGTTTCCGAATCGGGCAGATTATGTGCAAAATCGGTCACATGTATTTTTACAGCATATGGATGTGGAGTCCTTTCAATATGATGTAGGCCGTTCTAAGAAAGTGAAGAACTGGAAGTTGGATAAGAGTGGAAGGCTGCATAAAACGGCCTATGAAGTTCCAGTTACACAGGTCTTCAATTCTCGCTATGGAATGTTTACTTTGGAACAAAATTGCTATGTCGTCAAAGAAAAAGGCGAATGGCGTTTGTTATGGGATTATCAGTTTGAATAGATTCCTCTCCTTTTTCAGGCTCAAGTTCGTTTTATTGAAAAGGGAGAGGCAATGCTCTCATGTAATGCCGATTGGATTTACTTCTCATGAAACATATTTCATTCTTGAACGATCACTGATGGCTTTCAGAATGAACATTTTGTCCTGTGTGCTTAGCATAGCCCAGCTGCCTGCTTTGATTTTCATTTAAATACACTCCTTTTGTTTTGGTTTATTTATGATAGTTGATGAAAGTTGGTTGTGGAATTCCAGGTCCAAAGAATAATTGTGTCTAGTGATGAAAGGGGCAAGGGGAGATGGAATATTCAGCTCATATTAGATTATACCGTCTTTTAATGCCTAATAAACAACAAAAATTCCAACAAATCTCTACAATTGGTGTTCGTTTTTTGTCAGAATATTGGACAGGGAAAATGAAAAAGCTGTCAGGATGCGGGTCCGGACAGCTCTTTCATTTTTTCTTATTTAATGGATAATTGTTCTTTTAATTCGGATTGAACCTTTTCTTTTTCTTCATCCGACACAATATAATAGTAGATTCCGTCGATTTTCGTTCCGTTGCCGTTTATGGATGATTGGGTAATGCTTTTGCTTGCATCCCTGTAGTTCTTTTGGATGTCCATCATGTCATCAAACGTCAAATTAGTCTGGATATTATTACCGAGTGCATCGAAGACTTCATCGTATTTCGTCAGGGAGGAAAGGCTTGCGCCTTCCTTGATGACTGCTTCGATGATGGCACGTTGTCTGGATTGACGGCCAAAATCACCACTTGGATCATCATGTCTCATTCTTGAATAGGCAAGGGCTTCTTTCCCGTTAAGGTTCTGCGTTCCTTTTGCAAAATGAATGCCATCGGAGGTGAAGTCCAAATCGTTCTGAACGGTCACGCCGCCGACTGCGTCAACGATATCCTTGAAGCCTTCCATATTGATCTTCATATAATAGTCGATTGGGATATCAAGGAAGTTTTCAACGGTATCCATGGACATTTTCGCGCCGCCGAAGGCAAATGCATGGTTGATTTTATCCTGTGTACCATGACCGACGATTTCGGTCCGTGTATCACGCGGAATGCTTAGCATTTTGACCGATTTCTTTTGTGGATTGACTGTCAAGACGATCATTGTATCTGAACGGCCTTTGTCGCCATCACGTTCATCGACACCAAGCATGAGCATAGAGAATGGCTCCTGATCTGATAGTGCAAGGTCTTTCGTTCGCTTATCCGTGGTACGATCTATTGGTGTATGCATCGTGTCAACAGTTTTAGTCAGATGATTCCATACGGAGTAGGCAAAAGCTCCCCCAGCTAAGACGAATAGTAGGACAATTATCCCGACTACCTTCAGCCATGTCCGTTTCTTTTTCTTCTTTTTTTCATATCTCATATTTTACTTCCTTCCTCATTTTGTAACCACTTCATCTATTATATTTAATTTCATAT
>NZ_JBHTYI010000051.1:0-17041 GCF_043656335.1 Peribacillus sp. NPDC056705
ATAATATATTTTTGTACCATATTGTATATATTCGGTAATTTTTTAAAAGCTTCTAGTGATGAATAAAATTTAAAACAACTAAAATTGCAGTGAATAATAAATATGTCTTATCCAGTGCCTTCAAAATAACATAGTTCCTTATTTTTCAAAAAAAAAAAAAAAATAAACCTTGAAAAGCATTGTGCCAATTAAGGTTTAAACAATTACATTTGAGATGATAAATAACTATTACCCTCATCTTTTACCAATCTTCTTCATCTTCATCCCAATCTTCTTTTGCCAATTCAAGGCGTTCGATTAAATAGTCAAAAAAATTATCGGCAAGCGTTCGACCATAGCCTACCTGATTATCCCACATAATAGCTGGGCATTCTCCATCTTTCATTTTATTAGTATCGAGGCAATAGGCAAATTCATCAACACTTTCTATAACCACTATCCCGTCAATTAATTTATAATACTTCTGATAATCTTTAGTGGCATCAACTACTGATGGACCTACTAAATCATACCCTATTATATCTACACCAAAAATCCCTCCTGAGCCATAATTTCTTAAAAACCACTTATAACTTTCCGGTAATGAGACTTGTAATTTTTTTTCAGTTTCTTTAACTTTGTCTTCACTTACCCCACCTTTAAAATCATCATCCTCGCCATACTGCTTAATAAATTCTTGTATAGCTGAATATTTCACCAAAATCACATTCTAATATTGAATTTCAAAGTCCTTTCAAATATATTGGTTCGTGTTATCCATTTAAAAGGTAATCATAATAATACGGTTAACTCAGAAAAGCCTTGAAAGACCTACGCTTTCAAGGCATAATTGCAACTTATCTATACCGCCAATTTATCTCCCCATCTTCATGTATTGCCGGTAAATATATTCCCTTTTTATTTTGATGCTCATCAATAATAAACCAATTATCATCGTTCAGCCAATCTTCATTAAAACTATCTTCCTTGAATTCTTCCTCCTCATTAACAAGAGCCGCTAGAAAATCTTTATATTTTTTTATATTTTCATTGGCTATGATAGATCCATAAAACCACACGCCTTCTTTATAATCATTCTGTATTTCACCCAAACATTCATTACGGAAAAATAAGAACATAACCTCACTCCTTTGGAGAAATTATTATAAACTTGCTAGGAACTTCTCCTCTTATTAAATATTCATTATCCCTTTCGGTCCAAGTTAACGCTCTTTTCTTCCAAAAATCAGAAGAAGAATCATTATTGATTAATTTCTTAATTTGCTTTTGAGATAGTACTGCAACATTGTTTACTTCTCCGTTTCTTATTGCTTTTCTCAATGCAGAGATATCTAATTCTATTAATGTATCCCCATAACCTTCTATTATATTTTTGTTAATCGTAAAACTGGTATAAGGGCTATTCGATTTTGCCCCCTTTCTAAAACCACCTAAAATGTGCTCTGTAACAGTAACTTGACGTCCTTTATACAATCCCGTAGGGTTTGCAGGAACCAAATTACCTGACTCTGCAATAAAAGGCTTACCTATTCCATTAGGTCTTTTAGGAGAATGTAGTAAACTATCCCCTCTATATAAATTACTACCTTGATTAACTATTCCCCTACCACTAACTTCAGACTCCACTTTCGCCATCGTAATTAACTGATCCTTCAACCCAGTACCATTAACCACATTATAAGGTACTCCCCCTGCCAACGACAGTTGGTTTTTAGGATTGTATGGCAATAGGTTAGGAATGGAAACCAGTTCTTTTGCCTTCGTAGCGCCTTTGACGGCAGCGGCTTTGGTGGTCGCTACCCCAGTTTTCGTTACGGCTCCCGCGCCTTTTGTCCCCACTACTGATGTGACGACTGTTCCGAGGGCATAGGTTACCCAATGAGACCGCGAGTAGGCATCGCCATTTACCATATCCCGTTCATATGAATCAGATATTGCTTTTGAAATATATTTAAAGGTTTTTATCGGGTGCATGATCGAATTGACTACACCTTCAACCGTTTCGCCGGGATCTGTGACAAAGTCCCAAACTCCTGTCACGAAGTCTTTACCTACATCATACAGGCCTACGCCGATTCCTTTTGTAATGTCTGCGGTTTGCTTGGATGCTTCTAGCTGCATGACATATTGCTGCTGGGTGGGCGCTAAGTTTTCATACCCGATCTGCTTGGCGATTTTGAGGAACTCATCTGGATCATTTACATGATCGAGTTGATCTTTGATCCGGCGATTCTCCGCTTCCTCTTTCTTAACCTTGAGATATTGCGCGGTCTCTTTTTTCCTGACTTCCAGTTTTTTATAGGCTTCACTATTTTTATAAGCTGTGGCATTAAAATAGAGAGGGGATACTACGCCTCCCTTTGTACTGGATACTTTCAATTGCTCCATGAGTGCCGTAACTGCCGCTTGGTCCGCTTCGGATTTGGCATATTCAGCCGTCCACTTATGATCGATTTCGTTTACTTTGTCTATCGTTTGGTTCCGTTTCCTTTCAGCTTTCTCCATATTCTCAAAGAACGCATCGTCAGAAAAGGGCTCTAACTGAATGATATCATCAATTCCAGACAATATTCTTTTCAGATCATTTTTTTGGGCTGTGACCATTTCCTTGGAATTTCGACTGGCATTTGTCAGCTCTTCCTCTAAAAAAGGGACCGTAACCACAGTTTCACTCAGGTTCGCTTCGATTGTATCTCCTTGAATTCCACTTAAAAAGGCAACATGCCGATTGATCAGACGCAGCCAAGAATCCACGACATCGATCTGTGCTTTGTAAAATCCTTTAATGGCCTCTGCGCCTTGCCCCTGCAGCTCATCATCCAAATGAACGATACTCTCAAATCCTTTTTTTAATTCAGTGAGCTGTTCTTTCAGGTCCTTATATTGTCCGACACGCGTTTGCATGGCGGAAACTAATGTTTGAGATTCGTAAATCATCGACATAATGGAAAGTCCTTTCAACTTCTTTTCTTATAACTAGATTTCATTTGTATGTAATAATTCTATTTATTGTTAAATTGTGGATTAAATATATTTTAGAAGAGTTTCTATATTTATTCAAGAATTGAAGGGGAATTCACTAAACAATTGTTTTATCGAAATCAATAGGTTCATTCTTACCAATGTGAATGGATGCAAGTTCCTACACGACAAGTGAAAAGACGCGCTGACCAAAAGTAAAGCTGGGTGATTAAAAGCCGGTTTTATAAATAAAAAAGCCCCCAAACCAACAAGGTTGTGAGCTCTTAACCTAAGCCTAAAACAATTATTTACACTTTATATTTAATGAGATTAATTTAAAAATAGATCCAATTGTAACATGCGAGATTGTGGATAATTAACACCCATTAAAATCAACGTAATTAACAGTGGCTTTACTCGTTATGTAAGTAATATCGGTCATTACGGTACAGGGGATTTAGAAGTTGTAATAGCTAGTGAGGAAGATATCGAGAAGGCAAAGCATTTTATTCATATGAGTTATGACGCAAGTGTAATCCTAAAAGCTGTTGAATTGGCACTACATAAAAATCAACGGGCTTGCGTAATGCTTGCCCGTTACTTGAATCTAGTTTTTATAGATTTAATTTCTTTTTAACCTCTTTAGACAAATCATCAGCTTCAATCACCTCAGGATCTCCGGTATATCCATCGAGACTTCTAGGAAGACGTAAAAGCGTTCCTTTTTTGTATGGTTCTTCAACATAAAAATATACAACCTTTTCGTTCCCCTTCTCATCGAATCCTTTTACATTATAAACATATTGCCCCTCATTATTAGTTTGTTCTGCTTCTTCATCGATTTGCACATAATAATCTTTTTCATACATCACTTCTTTTTTACCACAACCGACTAACATAAAAGTCGCTAGACAACTAAGTATCGCTAATGATTTAATAATTTTCATGTTTACTCCTCGTATAATAAGCTTAAAATGAAGGATGAATCACTTTTTACATTTTTAATAGTCACCCTGTTCAGGGATAAGGTAGTTAATCAGAATAATTCCTATTGGGGCAAAGCCGCGCAAGAAATCCAATTCATCCATTCGTTTCATATATTTCACTCCGCCTATCAAGTAGGCTAAGAAATCTTTATGGAAAGAGGATTAAAAAGAATCCTCATCCATTTGCTGTTTGCGTATTAATTTGCCAGTTTGTTTAAATAACTCCGTCGAACAATGAAAAAACTTATAACAAATAACAGTAAAAATATACCTACACCGATCGCTGTCATTTGATAGAATGTTGATGAAATATTGTTGCGCATACTAAACATCGCTACAAATAAAACAATAGCTGCGATAGTAAACGGGGTAAAAATTAAAGTGGCCAACTCCCTCGTTACAACAGAAGATAGTTCTTTAACAGAGAGACCAATTTTTCGAATGCCCGCATATTTTTCCTTTTCTTCTGCAAGTGACGTTTGCAGGTAGAAATATATAATACTCATTGCTGCGCTCAAAAAGATCAAACTCAACATAAATCCGATGAAAAACATGATACTCTTCATAAATTTTTCCGCATCGTATAAATCGATTTTAGAAGCTGTTAGGCGAATATCCGGCTCTGTATGAACCCGTGATAAAATGGTTTCAGCTACTTCTGCCTTGTCCGTCCAATGATCTGCCTCATAAGCAAACACTTTATAAACTGGATAATCAATTGTTTCATATACGTCATCAGGAACGATAAAATATGCATTTCGTAAACCTGTTGATAAAATATTTTTTTCTTCTAGACCGGCATAATGAAGTTCTCCAAACGGGTAATCATGAATGATTTCAGTATTTGGACGTACCCCCTCATTACCGGCTGCAACATAATACTCCTTATCCCCTAGTTTTATCGGCTTATGCAAACTAAGTGCATTATAATTCGAAACGGACATAAAGCCGATCCGATGTTCTTCATCGGTTTTGAAGGCTGAATAATCGGCAGTATACTTACCTTCTTTGCCTAATGTTTCTTCAATAAACGTAATGTCTTCCTTCTCGGCCTCCGATGTGTTACTAGGAAGTGAGATATATTGGAAGCTGTAAGGATATAGGGCCTCAGTATTTTCCTTCACATTATAGTAGGAGCTATATAGAACGCTTGTACATACAAAAACACCAAGCAGTAAAACCGTTAAAAGGTATATGATATGCGCATGGGAACGTCCTTTTGCCTTTAAGTTGGAAACAAACAGCATATTCGTTTTTCGAAAATATGATGGTCTTCTTTGCAATAGACGAATGGCCAGTAGCGCACCTTGAGTAATTATGAAATAAAGGGCTAATAATAGGCTGGCAATTAAAGCAATATAGCCGGGCGATTCAAAAGACTTTACCCAACTCATTTCCTTGATTATTGACACGAGTAAAAAGGCACTGACAATAGCGGATAGCACTAGTTTCAATGGTGCTGATGCAATGAGCTTTTCCTGTGTCACATCTGATTTTAAGAGCTGTACGATTTCTTCTTTTTTAATAAAGCGTGTCATCCATTTTGATACTACAATAAATAAAATAGCAAATAATACAATCGTTAACATGATGGATTGTAAGGGTACATACATACCAAAACTATCCGCACGTAATATCCTTTTAGCCACCATTAAAAATAACGGCGCGATGATAAGTCCGAGTGCAATCGCTGTGATAATTGCTGCTCCGGCAACAAGCATATTTTCTCTAAAAACCATTTTGCGAATTTGCTTCATGGAGGCACCCGTCATCATAAATACGCCAAGCGTTTTTGTTTTCTTTTTTAAAAAAGCAAACAGCGAATAAATGATAAAGACAAATGAGAAAATATAAATAAAGAAGCTGGCAAGCATCATTGTTAATCCCAGTGTGCTTGTGGTATCAACTTCCGCCATCATCGGATGGAAAGCTGTTGTCGAAAAAAGAAAAAAGATGAGAATCGAGAACACACTGCTTAAAAAGTAAGAAATATACGTCGATTTGTCTCGTAAAATATTTTGGACGACAATTTGATTAAAACTCATGCCGGCCACCACCTAGAAACGTAAGGGTATCCATAATTTCTTGATAAAATTGCTGTTTGCTTTTACCCCGATGTATCTCATTAAACAGAACACCGTCTTTTATAAAAATGACACGCTGGGCAAAACTGGCAACATAAGCATCATGCGTCACCATTAATATGGCTGTGTTAAAAGACTTGTTAATCGATTCGAACAATCCCATCACATTATTTACGGCTTTAGAATCTAAGTTTCCAGTTGGCTCATCTGCTAGCAATAAGCTTGGTTCATGAATGACCGCTCTTGCAATCGCCACACGCTGCTTTTGTCCTCCTGAAATTTCAAATGTACGCTTTTTTAAAATCTCTCGAATCCCCAAAAAATCGATAATATTCGTTAAACGCTGTTTCATTTCTTTCTCATCTATGGAATCAAGTGTTAATGGCAATAAAATATTTTCTTCTACTGTTAATGTATGAACCAGGTTAAAATCTTGAAAAACAAAACCAAGTTCTTTTCGTCGAAATTTCGCCAATTCATCGTCATTTAACTCATATGGATTTTTGGAATTGATGGTAATAATCCCATTGGTAGGCCGATCAATTGTGGAAATACAATTAAGGAATGTTGTTTTCCCACTGCCAGATGGTCCCATCACGGCAACAAATTCATTTTCAGCTAAATGAAAATCGATCCCTTTTAATGCCTTATATGTGATTTCTCCTGTGTATTCTTTTTGAAGTTGCTTTACGCCTAAAATCGTGTTTGTCATATGCAATTCACTCCTTTGTATCTTTCGTTGCTTTTAGTATAGCCCCTCCTCCCGCTCCCTAAAATCTTTGAACATGACAGCAAGATGACAAAATTGTCATATTTAAAACGGCTAACCTTTGGCAGCCGTTTCTATATTTCCCGAAAAATCAATGATAAAAGTTGTTTCATGATGGGCGGAATATAACTTGTATGGATGATTTAATGTTGACAGAATTTTTTTCACTAAATAAAGCCCGATACCAGTAGCTTCAACCTTAGTACGGCCTTTCGTACCTGTGTAAAACAATTCAAAAACACGGTTTATTTCGTTTGCAGTTATCGTTTCCCCTTTGTTTTTGATCAATAGTTGACCATTGTCATAATGAATCATAACGGAAGATTGCTTCTCTCCATATTTGACAGCATTACTCAATAGCTGGTAAATCACAACCTTAGTCCATTTACGATCCGAATAGATCCATACGTCATCTTGTATCGAAATTTTTGGAAAGATTTCTTCCTCAATAAAATAATCCTTTAAATCATTAACCACTTCCTGTATGACACCTTTTAATGGAATCGGCTCTATCTTTAGATCTGCTAATAATTTCGTGGAGCGGCTATAAGTCAGCAGCTGATTTAAAGAGAAATTCAGTTTATCGCATTCTGCTTTAACTTTTAGCCATTCCACAAGTAAACCTGGTTCCTTCGACTGATTGGATTGTACTAGCAATTGAATGACAGAAAGGGGCGTTTTCATTTGATGAACAGCATGAGAAATCAACAATTGCTGTTCATCTAAGACAGCTTTATGCTCGGCTTCCTTTGAAAGGAGGAGGGACTGTATAGATTGCATTTGTGCCGCATATACCTTTTCAATGGGAGCAGCCGGCTGGTAAATCAAAAGGCTGTCTGTCGTCATATTCTTGCCATTTAAATGTAGATACATTTTTTTTCGACGTACATAACGAATGAACAGGAAAATGGCTAGGAATGTAAGGGATAAAAAGACAAAATATGCATAATGATTTTCCAAACCATCCAGCCGCTGAATGACAATTGGCAAGCTAATAAATGAAATAATATATAGGATAATAAAGCTTAAATGATCCCGTAAAAACAGCTTCATATGCTTTTCTCCCTTAACTGATAGCCAATTCCCCGGATTGTTATAATTTCAAGCGAAGAATTAATCGCTTCTAGCTTCTTTCTCAACCTTTTAATATTAACGGTAAGCGTATTTTCCTCTACAAACGCCTCTTCATCCCAAATAGATGTAAGCAACTGTTGCCTTGTGACAACATTAGGGAATGTTTCAAGAAGGATTCTACAAAGCTGAAGTTCCTTTACAGTCAATAGCTCCTCACCGTCAGATGTATATAATCGAACAGTATCCAAGTTTAAAGATGTGTCTCCCTTTTTTAAAATTTGAGTTTGCGATTCTTGTGCATATTCACCGTATACACGACGAATTTGGCCGTTTATTTTTGCCACTACAACATCCAATAAAAAAGGCTTTGTAATGAAATCATCTGCCCCATTTTCAATTCCATACACTTGATCCAGCTCACTCATCCTAGCTGAGAGAATTATGATAGGACAATTCGATACCTTTCTTATTTTGCGAGACCAATAATACCCGTCAAAGTAAGGGAGGTTTATGTCCATTATGACAAGGTGCGGTTGAAAATCTTGAAAAACATCGAGTACCTTTTCAAAATCCACTATAATGTGGCAGTCATAGCCGTATTTCCCAAAATGGTTTTTTAATGCATTGGCAATATGCATTTCATCTTCAACAATTAATATCTTATACATCAAATTCTCCTTCAAAAAGTTACCCAGGGTTTTTATTATTTTAACTACCACTTTAATATAATTTTCTATAAAGGTCTTTGTAAAGAGGAACAACGCAACCATTTCAAGATGTCCTTTCTTGACAGCTACATGTAACCCTGCACCAAATAAAGTCATTGTGCTCAAAATTTCTTTATCATCCACCTATTAAATGTTTTACTTCTTTTATATCACCAAGTTTAATTGCATTCCTTATTGCTTTGTTTACACTTTTTTTATCCAAAACATACCCTCCTTACATTCAATTATCTTCTACTAGCTAATTCACCTAATTCTTCAAGAACTTCAACAATATCATCGAAGTCACAAACCCTAGCTTCAACAGCTCTTAATCGATTCACAACATTTCCCAAAGCATCAATACTATGTTGTCCTATTACGGCATTGGGTGTCCAAATAAATCAAAATGAACGAAAAAAGGGATAGTCCTTTTGATATTCGAAAGGCACTATCCACTTCTTCATATATACAGACATTTCTTACTTTATAGCAGATCATGATAAATAACTATTACCCTCAGCTTTCACCAATCTTCTTCATCTTCATCCCAATCTTCTTTTGCCTCTTCTAGACTTTCGATTAAAAAGATTCGTAAATCATCGACATAATGGAAAGTCCTTTCAACTTCTTTTCTTGTAACTAGATTTCATTTATATGTAATATTTTTATTCACTGTAAAATTATGGACTAAATATATTTTAGAAGAGTTTCTATATTTATTCAAGAATTGAAGGGGAATTGGGCAGTATTTTTAATAGTAGCTAGACAATGGGCAAACACAAAGTTAAACTATAAGTAAATAAGGGCTATTCCCGTTGAAGGAATAGCCCTTTCTTTGTATCAAAATTAAAATGCCGGTATGGCCGTTTCACTATATTTCTCTTCTAAAAATTTGCGTACCTCCGGGCTTGTCATGGCCTTGGCTAACTTTTGGACTGGCTCGGAATCCACGTTATCCTTGCGTGCCACTAATGTAATCGCAAAGTCGTTTTCAACACCTTCTGTGAGAAGAGCGTCATTTTTTGGTGTCAAACCAAGCGGTGCAGCGTAAGCAGGTGTTATCACGATCGCATCTGCTTCATCATACGTTCTCGCCAGCATTAATAGATCCACTTCTTTAAACTTATAGTTTTTAGGGTTCTCCGTAATATCAGACATTGTATAGTATGGACCCTTTTTTTCCTTTAGAGTAATGACTTTATGCTGTGCCAGCAATGCCAATGAACGATCGATATTCGACACATCATTTGCAATGGCAATAACGGCACCCTCTGGCAATTTATCCATTGAATCATATTCTTTGGAATACACACCATAATTGGCAAAATAAATGGGTTTCACTGGTACAAGCTCGGCATTTTTGTTTCGATTGAATTCCTCCATATACGGAACGTGTTGGAAGAAGTTCACATCCACTTCTCCTGCCGCCAGTGCGGTGTTAGGCTGCACATTATCACCTAAGACAACCATTTCCAGGTTAATCCCTTCCTTTGCCAGCTTTGGTTTAACAAGCTCAAGGATTTCCGTCATTGGGGGAATAAGTGAGGCCACCTTCAATGTTACCTCTTCCTTCTCCTGATTCTGCGCTTTTTCTTTCTCTTTTCCTTCATTCGTCTTTCCGCATCCTACTAAAAACAACATAATTGCTGCCATGAGAAAGAGTATTTTTTTCATGATGTTTCCCTCCATTATTTATCTTTTATCAATGATTCTGGCAACAGCCGTTCCAATGAATTGGATAAGCTGCACTAGAATGATCATAATGATAATCATATAAATCATTAACTCTGTTTTAAACTGCTGATAGCCATACCTGATGGCAAAATCGCCGATACCGCCGCCTCCGACCACTCCCATGATCGTTGAATAGGAAATAAAGCTGATAATCGATGTTGTCAGTCCGAGGACAAGCCCTGAACGGGCCTCCACGTAAAGAAATTTAAAGATGACATCCTTAACAGAAGCCCCCATGGAAATGGCTGCCTCGCTCACACCCTTTGGCACGTCCAATAAAGATTGCTCGACCAACCGCGAATAATGGGCAATGGCAATGATCGCCAATGGAACGCAAGCAGCTGCAGTACCAATGGCTGTGCCGATTATGAGTCTTGTAAACGGGATTAAAAAAACAACCAATAATAAAAATGGAAAAGAACGGATAATATTGACAAATAAATTCAAAATCGAGAAAGCCCACCGATTTTCAAGCAAATGCCCCTTCCTACAAAGAAATAGCAAGGTACCGACAGGCATTCCAATCAAAATCGCAGCTAAAATGGACACACCAACCATGGTAATGGTTTCTCCAATTGACTGCCAAATTTCTGCCTCATATTGAACTAAAATCTCAGGCATGACCCAGCCCACCATTCTCTGTTAATTGTTCGATGAAGTATTCTGGACGATTATCCCTTTTTTCAATCCCAGTTGGTTCGATTAAAATAGTATCATAGATCTCTCCACCTTCCATGATCGTTACACGATTACATATACTTTTAATGACATCCAGCTCATGACTGACAATGACAATCGTCACACCGAAGCGTTTGTTTATATTCTCCAGCACGTCCAATATTTCAGCCGTTGTATTTGGATCAAGGGAAGAGGTCGGTTCATCACATAATAACACTTGCGGGTTATTTGCCAATGCCCTTGCAATGGCAACACGCTGCTTTTGTCCCCCGCTTAATTGTGCAGGATATCTCTCCATCTCACCCTCCAACCCGACAAATTGAAGACACTCTACAACACGGCTCCGACGTTCCTTCTTTGGATAATTTGCCAGCTCTAAAGAGGCTGCAACATTGTCATAAACCGTTTTATTTGCCACAAGATTAAAATGCTGAAAGATCATGCCAATCGACTTCCGTGCCTCTCGAAGTGCTTTATTGTTCAATGTGGTCAACCTTTGGCCGTTTACCTCCACTTCGCCCTCATCTGGGGTCTCCAACAAATTCATCAGCCGCAGCAACGTTGATTTCCCTGCTCCGCTTGCTCCGATTATTCCATGAATTTCACCTTTAGGTATTGTTAAAGTAACAGACTTAATTGCCTGAAACTGTGAAAATTTTTTACTCACTTGATGCAGGTTAATCATACAATCCCACTTTCCATTTGTTGAAAGGTAAGCATAGCGCTCCTCATTAATCGTTTCATCAAAGAAACACACCTCATTCTATCAACTAATGAGGACCTAATGCAAAGACACAAATTAACAGTTAGAAAGGATAGATGAACAGTGAGGAATCCCTGTTTACATCTATCTTTTGTCTGACATTTTTCGTTAACGGGTTTACTTGAGAATTTCATTGATTCTTTACTTCCGTTATTTCGATGATACCACCAGAAACCGGACAATTTGATCCGAGAAGTTAAACCAGTAATGGGCTTTTCGAGCATCGAACATGAATGACTGCTGTTCATGGAGTTCTGTTCTCTCTCCCTCTATTTCCACGGTTAACTTCCCTTCGATAATGAATAAGAACTCATGTCCGCTATGGGAAAAGGCGCTTCCTTTATTTTCCCCTGGCTTTAAGGTGACAAGAATGGGCGAAAAAACAGCATCACGAATGCCGCTGGATAAATTCTGATAATGAAATTGTTCATGATTATAATCTGAATTTTCCTGGGAGCGGTCCTCAGAAAAGAAGAAACTTGGGTTGACATCCAATGTATCAGCGATTTTTTTTAATGACTCTAATGTGACGCTTGATTTTCCCCGTTCTACTTGTGATAAAAAACTAATTGAAACGCCTGTTTGTTCAGCCAGACTCTTTAATGTTAGTTTTCGCTCTTTCCTCAATAATTTCATTTTTTTCCCGATTGAATCAAAAGGCATACAGATGCCCCCTTTTTTACATAGTCTCTAGCTACATTATACAGTACAACAAGTTTTGATGAATGTTCCGTCATTAATCGCTTACCGAAAAATATTGACAGAAAATTTGTAATTATTTAAAATGAAAGAAAACACAAATTGAAGTGATACTTCAATTTTTAAGGGGTGACTCAAGATGGAGAAGAAACAAATGCGGCGGATTTTAGTCGCGAGTTTAGTCGGAAGTTCGATTGAGTGGTTTGACTATTTTTTATATGGGACCGTTTCAGCTCTCGTGTTTAACCAGATATTCTTCGTGAATGAGGATCCGACAATCGGGCTGTTGCTTGCCTATGCATCCTTTGCGTTAGCATTCTTCATCCGCCCTTTTGGAGGTGTGATCTTTAGCCATATTGGCGATCGTATCGGCAGAAAGAAAACACTTGTTTTAACACTTAGTTTAATGGGGGTCGCAACATTTGGGATGGGGCTTCTGCCTACGTATCAAGCCGTTGGCATTTGGGCGCCGATTTTATTAATCACGTTGCGCTTAGTTCAAGGTCTTGGAATTGGCGGTGAATGGGGTGGCGCGCTTTTATTGGCCGTCGAATATGCTCCCGCTGAGAAACGGGGATTGTTCGGAGCTATTCCTCAGATGGGTGTCACTATAGGAATGCTGCTTGGAACCGTTGCCTTATCTATTATGACAATGCTTCCTGAAAACGCATTCATGACTTGGGGATGGCGTATACCATTCATTTTTAGTGCTTTGCTTGTATTTTTTGGCCTATGGATTCGTAAAGGAATTGATGAAACTCCGTCTTTCAAAAAAGTAAAGGAATCCGGAGAAATTCCAAAGCTGCCGATTGTTGAAACGCTTAAGCATTATTGGCGTGAAGTGCTTATCGCCGTGGGAGCCAAAGTGGTAGAAACGGCGCCATTTTATATTTTCAGCACATTTGTCGTATCATACGCTACTGCAAATCTCGGTTTCTCTCGGACTGCTACATTAACTGCAGTCATGATTGCAACCATTATAACGACGATTTTAATACCAATCATGGGTAATTTATCCGATACAATCGGCCGCAAAAAGCTGTTCATAGGCGGAACGATTGGGATGGCACTGTTTGCATTCCCATACTTCTGGCTGCTGCAGCAAAAATCGGTCCTGCTATTAATCGTTGCGACAGTGATCGGTTTAGGGGTTATTTGGGCTCCCATCACAGCTGTTCTTGGAACGATGTTCTCGGAAATTTTCGATGCAAAGATCCGTTATACCGGCATCACGCTTGGATATCAAATCGGGGCAGCTCTGGCAGGAGGAACAGCGCCGCTAGTTGCAACAGCTTTACTTAATAGATTTGATAACTCCTATGTTCCTGTCGCCATTTATATAATTTTTGCATCTGTCCTGTCACTAGCAGCGATTTGGGCAGTTAAGGATCGCAGCAATCAAAAATTAGACGAAACGCATAATAATAGAGCCATGTAATCCATGGTTGTTTTACTTCAAGGAGGACAATTGAATGTTAGTTATAAGTGAAAAGGAAATTCAACAATCATATGGAATGAAAGACGCAATAGCGGATGTAAAGGCGGTATTGCATGCACATGGTGCTAGAAAAATAGACAACCCCCATCGCACAGTATTTGCTTTCCCTCAACACGAGGCATCGGCACTTTACATGCCTAGCGCTGATTTATCTGAAGAAGTTTCGGCGGTCAAAGTCGTTACCATTTTTCCAAAGAACCCTTCAAGGGGGATGGCCACAACACAAGGAGTCATCTTGCTGTCAGATGCAGAAAATGGCGAACATTTAGCATTGTTGAATGCCTCCTATTTAACACGTCTCAGAACGGGGGCATTGAGCGGCATTGCCACAGACCTTCTTGCTCGTAAAGACGCCCGGGTTCTCACGATCATCGGAACGGGAGCTATGGGATTCGAACAGGCAATCGGGGTGTTGGCCGTAAGGGACATTGAACGTATTTTATTAGTGAATCGCACACGAGAGAAAGCGGAGAAATTCGGTGAAAAGCTGCGCGCATTCGGAGTAACCGTTCCTTTTGAAGTTTACGAAGATGTTTCAGCAGCCGTTCGTCAAGCAGATATTATTTGCTGTGCAACCCGCTCGAACGAGCCTGTATTTAATGGGCAGGATGTAAAACCGGGCACACACATTAACGGAGTCGGATCTTATTTGCCGGATATGAAAGAAGTGGATCATAACACGGTTTCACGCGCCGCTAAAATTATCGTCGACGATTTGGCGGGCGTGAAGAATGAAGCAGGAGAACTCATACATGCAGCCAATCAGGGAAATTGGTCGTTTAATGATATTCATGGCGAGCTTTATGAACTTGTAATGCTGACCAAAACAGGCAGGGAAAATGAAGAGGAAATTACCTTCTTTAAATCGGTCGGTGCTGCTTACTTTGACCTCGCTGTCGCAAAAGGTGTTTACCGCCAATCGAAAGAACGGAACATCGGGATGGAGATTGAGGTATAACAAAAGCCCATGCATTTTGCTATCGCTTGAATGTACTAGCAATTTAAAAAAGTGACCCTTCTTTCGGAAGGGTCTTTTGAGTTGGATTCTATACAGCAGATTTTAATAAACTTAAATCATGAGCTAACTGTTTCTGCTTCAGCTACCTTTTTGACACGTTCTAAAAATTCAACGACCACTTTATCGGTAGCAAATAATAAAAGTAATTTCAAAAACCATTTTAACGGGCGACTGGTGACTGTATATGTAAAGGAAGTTCTATTGTCATTGATTTTATTTAGTTCATAGAAAGCTGTAATTTCAAACATTTTAGCAAGTATGAAGCCCACTTTTAGCTTTTTCTGTTCATCCACTGTATTGTCTGTAAAATATTTTTTTAAATCAACTACTTGTTGATCATATGATTGCTTCTTACTCTTCCCATCTCCCTTTAAAACAATCTAACGAAAAACTTCCTTAATAAATACATTTTTCTTAAAGAGGTGTTTTAACTAACTCTTTTTCTGAATTTACATGTCTTTCTGTAAATAAATTACTTTAATAAGATTCTCTTTTTCACTGTTATTCTTGTATAATATACGAAACGGTTACTTTTTCAGGAGAATCCTATGAATTTTATTTATATTAATCAAAACATATTAAATAACCTCTTTTATATCTTGGTAAGTATTTTGATTTATTTCTTTTTATTAGATCATGGCAAAAGGTTAAGTCAGTATGGCAAGACCCTTATTACTGCCTGCATGAGCATTCCTATTATATTATGTATGAAGTTTCCTATTTATATAGATGAATACTGTGTCCACGATTTCAGGCAAATTCCTATTATAATAGGGACACTTTATGGTGGTTGGCCTGTAGGGGCTGCGCTGTTAGTCATCATATTGACTTTTAGGTTTGCTTTTTATGGTTTCAATTTCCTTACGTTAATTGTTTATATCGTTATCTTTATTATAACGGCTCTATTTTCTTCCAAATTCAATCATTTCAATCGAAAAAATAAGCTAAATGGCTCCATCCTATTAATTTTGTTTCTAGGAATACTGACCAGCCTTATTTCACTCGGTATGTCTGATTATTTTCGTATAACGGAGGCGTATGTATTTTACTTTATCATCCTCCCTCCTATCATTATCGCTTTAGCTGTATATATAATGGAAATTTTAAAAGATGCCATTTTAATCCGAACACAAATGATACGGCTTGAAAAAATGGAGGTAGTCAGTCAGCTTGCGGCCAGTATTTCACATGAAGTTAGAAATCCATTAACAGTTGTGAAAGGATTTGTTCAACTGCTAAAGGCTCCTGATTTAACGCAAGAAGTGAAAGAACAATATATACAGCATGTCGTTAGAGAACTTAATAGTGCAGAATCCATTATTAGTGAATATTTAGCATTTGCAAAACCTGCAATTGAAAAAGTGGATACTATTTCAATTAACCGTGAAATTGGTTATGTACTTGAAATGATAAAACCATTGGCCAGCATGAATTTGGTTACTATATCTGAACAGTTGACTCCAGGCATTACCAGGGGGAATGTTCAACATTTCAAGCAATGCTTCATGAACCTGATTAAAAATGGTATAGAGGCCATGCCAGACGGCGGGGAACTTAGTATTGTTTCCTATATAAATAATTTCGATATCATTATCGAAATAAGTGACAATGGAGTAGGCATGAACAAGGAACAAATAAATCGTTTTGGCGAACCTTATTACAGTTCCAAAGAAAAAGGGACAGGGTTGGGATCAATGGTAGCTGTTAAGACCATCCAAACGATGAATGGCACACTTCATATAACTAGCCTTTTAAATAAGGGAACAACGATTTCAATAACCCTTCCCGTTTATCAAGAAGGTTATTCTGTAAGATAATAAAAAAGTCCGCCATTTAGGGCGGACTTTCAAACTGTAGACAAACTCGATGAAATTCAGTTTGCCTGCAGTTTTTATTAAATAAGTTCAGGTCGATTTCAGAAATCCGCTCCCTTTCCGCCGACTGTCTGCCAAGCCTCCTCACCGCAAGCGGCTGTGGGGTCTTGGCTAGCCAGTTATTCGGCAGGAGTGTCGCAAATTTCTTCAATCCAATTAGGATTACAGTAAAAAACGATAAAAACCGGAGCACTTT
>NZ_JBHTYI010000052.1:0-16430 GCF_043656335.1 Peribacillus sp. NPDC056705
GGTTTTTCCTTCTTATTTTCTTTTACATTGGATTGATCTTTGTTCACTTCATTAACTGTAGATTGAACAATCGGCTCTTCTTTCACGTCAGATAAGACTTCCGAATGTGCACTTTTTTTAGGATTAGTTTCTGAAGGTTTTTCCTTCTTATTTTCTTTTACATTGGATTGATCTTTGTTCACTTTATTTCCTGTAGATTGAACAGTCGGTTCTTCTTTCACGTCAGATAAAACTTCCGAATGTGCATTTATTTCAGGATTAGTTTCTGAAGGTTTTTCCTTCTTATTTTCTTTTACATTGAATTGATCTTTGTTCACTTTATTTCCTGTAGATTGAACAGTCGGTTCTTCTTTTACGTCAGATAAAACTTCCGAATTTGCAGAGGCTGGTTCATCTTTATCAAAAGTTAAAATGTCCTGTTCTTGTTTCTGTTCAGCAGGCTCTTCCTTTCCTTTGGAATTAACTTCAGTGTCTTCCTTCAGCACGGAACTACTTTCCTTAACTTGATCTGCATCTGACTGTTTATTTTCAGTTTTTTCGTCTTTATTTTCCTTTTGTTTGTTCTCTGATGATTCCTTATCATCTATCCCTTTGAAAATATAGAATATATTTGATAATTGGACATAAAGTTGTTTATCCTTATTTAATAAAACGATGTATTTATTAGTTACAGTACTTAAAAATCCGTCAAAGGATAGATTGTTCTCTCTAATTACTGTCACCCAATGACCTTTGAGTTCATTTATTAATTCTGTAAAACTTTGTTTCTGTGTTGGTTCGTGGTCAAGTATTTGAACCTCAAATTCTTTGGTGTTTTTTAATAAGGCATACACCTGATTTAAGTTAAAATAACATTGTTTATCAGGATTCATTTGAATGACAATAAAGTCGCTTTTCACATCAAGTACTACCCCATTATGAACGGATTTATCATCGGAAATAATACTAATATTAAAACCTATCAGTGAATTAAGTGCCTCGTGAAAATTTTGTTCTTTCATCTGATGAGTCCCCCTTATTAATTGGATGGTCGCTTCTGCCCATGAAGCGACACATCATTTATGGGATATACTATTTTTCTTTTTCTTCTGCTTTATTATTTTTCTTTTTCTTCTGCTTTATTATTTTTATTTTTTTCCGTTTTTCCATCGTCTTTATTATTTTTATTTTTTTCTGATTTCTCATCTTCCTTTTGTTTCTCTACTCTTGCCCCGTAACTGATGCTGCGTATATGGAACATTGACAGGCGAATAACTTCTTCGTTTAGTATTAATGTTACGAATTCATCATTAAAATCATGAAGTACGCCTTCTAGCTTCTCGGGACCGCCTCGGTTAATATTTACCCATTGATTTCTGAGGTCACCTAGCAAGCCTTTAAAAGTTGAAGCTGTTTTAAAAGTAAAATCTTCGGGAACCTCCAGTTGAAATTGGAACCCCTTCTTTACATTCTCGGTAATACTTTTGATATGGTCGGTTTTATAGTAGATAACACCTTCTTGTTCAGTTAAGATCGATAAGTGGTCATCGTATATACCTAATAATAATCCTGTCCGAGATTCAGGACCCCCTCTATCTACTTTTAGAACTTTCCCAACTAAATTAGTTAACCATTCCTTATACATAATGTTGCCCCTTCCTATATAATCATTTACCCTGTATGTATATGTATCATGGGATGACGTTGTGTCGTGGTAAACGTCCATCTTCTATCAATAAGACTGAAATTCATCAAAATGTGTATATGCACAAACCTTTAGAATTTCCTGAAGTTAAATGACTGATATACTGAATGTACTCAATGGCCAGAATAATGGATCGTTTTTAAAAATTACTTTATTCGAAGCAGAGAATGCCTTTTAAAATAGTTGAAGGATATTGAATAACAGGTGTAAAGAGATGGCGCTAAATCCATTTGAGAAATTCGATCAGCATCTAACAGATGAATTGGTGTAATAGATAGTCCAACTTTAAAAAACTACCGAAGAGTGGATCGCTGTTTAGCGGATTATTAAAACGAATGTCCCCAGAAAGTTACAAAAAAAAGACCCCGGAGCATTACCGGAGTCTTTTTTATCAGCAAAACTAAAAAGTGTTTTTTTATGGTCTCTAAAAAAGGTCACCATTTTTCTATTTCGTTTTTATACAACTTGTGTAAGTTTAAATTTTTGAGGCAATTCATAACTGCTTTTCCCCGTTCCTCCTTAATTGACGAAGGAATAGTAAACAAATTTGGCATGTCTAAAGTTAGAGCTTGATGGACAGAAATACTTGGAATAACTCTTGGAAGCTTGAAATGAGATGCTAAATGAAAGCCCCATAAGCCGAAAGAGGGGACAATAACATTGTATTCAAGTGTATTAAGACCGGCCATATTAACTGTTTTACCAATACTCCAAAATACCGTTGGTGTATCTTCTGGTGAATTAGACTGACAAACTAACACACCTTGTTTTGATAATATTTTTGCTGTTTGACTGAACAATTCAATTGCATATAATGAGCTAATGCCTGAGTCAACGGGATCTGGAAAATCAATAATTATTACTTTGTAGGGCTCCAATCCCCTTAAAATAAATTTCTTTGCATCTTCAAAATTAATATTTACCCTTTCGTCCAGTAAAGAACAATCATTATGCTCAATATTTGAGCTATTACATGACGGATTTTGTGACAGGGGAAAATAAAATACAGAAGGTTGTTTGCTAAATAAGATGAGAAAGTTTTGCGACTGAAATTACTCTTTTAGATATGGATCAAAAATCTGTACAAAAATAAATGTATTGGAGTCTAATCAAATTTCGGATTTTTTTCATAAGTTAAACAAGAAAATATATTTAATATGATGGTGAAAAAATGAAGAAAAAACCTAATAAAAAAGAACAGCAAGAGAGTGCAACTCAAGAGGCAATAGAAGGAAAAGATTCCAAAGAAAAAAAAGGGAAAAAGGGACCGAAAGATGGTACAGCCTCCACCGAGTCAGTGCAAACCAAGAGCTTTCGGAACCTAAAGGCGATAAAGCTCCTCATGAAGGAGGGGAATCAGCGGGAACTGGTAAGGTCAAACATAGCAAAGGCGCCAAAGGGAAAAAAGGATCGAAAGACGGTACAGCCTCCACCGAGTCAGTGCAAACCCAAGAGCTTTCGGAACCTAAAGGCGATAAAGCTCCTCATGAAGGAGGAGAATCAGCGGGAACCGTCGAAGTGAAACATGGCAAAGGCGCCAAAGGAAAAAAAGGACCAAAAGATAGTACTGCCTCCACCGGGTCAGTGCAAACCCAAGAGCTTTCGGAACCTCAAGGCCATAAAGATTCTCATGAAGGAGAAGAATCAGCGGGAACCGGTGAGGTCAAACATGGCAAAGGCCCCAAGGGGAAAAAAGGGCCGAAAAAAAGATAGAATCAAAAAGGGAACAATTGGATATAAACATTTGTCTTTATTTTCCTTCATATACTATCCTGCCCCAGATTACACATTTCTTTTATCTAACAACCCTTTTTAAGCCTCCTGAATTTATTTTTATAGGTTCAGGGAAAGTCACCATTTTTAGAGATTGAATAAATAGTGTGAAAGATTCTGCTTGGAATATTTTAAATGGGTATTCACCATCTATTGCATATCTTTGGTCAGATAGGATAAGCACATGAGGGCTGTCAGGTAATATGCCACTATTAAATAAATCCGCATACCGAGCTAATTTATCATTCATTTGCTTTTCACCATAAATGGTTCTTTGAACTTCAATAAAAAATGGAGTTTTTCTAAAGGAACAATAAATATCAGGTTCTGCCCCTTCTCCTTTTTTTCCATACTTCGGTTCCTCAATGAATGAATGAAGATCACCAAGCTGATTCATTTCTTTATATACATTAACAATCGCTAAGAAATGTCCTATTTTCGCACTATTTTGCTTCATGTGGATGTCCCGGCCCAAAGTAACAATAAGGTACGAATGCAGTGCTTCTCTGTATTTTTCCTTCCCTTAATAATCGTAATAGAAGGTTGTTAGCAGCATACTAGCCTTAATTAATAATTTTTACTCAACTAACGGTTGCCTTAGTGTTTAATATTAAACTAAACTGCCCCTTTAGTTCATGGGGTTCATTTTTATCTTGAATGGTGTGTGAAAATCCAGTTAAAACAGTGGTAAAAGGGGTTATCTTTAGAGTTATAGTCCCAAGCCCTATATCGTATCGTATGGTTTTTTTCTGTTCCCACTTCCAATTTCATTATAAAATGGGACTCTTATTTCCATTACTCTTGCACTATACAAGTGGAAATCTCGGTATTCTCCATAATAACCTACAATTGCATCGTTAATATTTCTTGATACTAACGTTAAAATAGTATCTTTAAATATATCCTCTTTCAGGTTGGTACACTTGCCCTTCAGAAAGAGGTTTCAAAAAGAAATTTCCTCCGTGATTATTCTCAAGCTAAAAAAGCTTTTTTTGATCTTAAACATACAACACTTTTAGACCAGATTCATATAATGAAAAATCAAACGAAGTAATAACTTGTGTAATTACTTCAACAAACCACCTACGAATCAAGGGAGATTCTCTCACCTCTCCGGGCAACTATCAGGCCCTGTTCAACACGGATTATGGACTGAAAAGTGCTGGCAAATACAGCACTAACTTAGTGTCTAAATGTAAATGGGGAACCAAGAAAGTTTTTTATTTCCGAACATTTCAGTGTATAAAACAGGAAACAGTAAAAATTGCAGGTAAAGAAGGCTTTAGTTACATTTCCAATTGATTAATTGAATGCCGTCAGGGAATTGGGGATCAAAACAGCCGTTTGGTTTACGGATGACCCTTAGTATACGATATTACCCATATTATCAATCCGGTTTCATCCAAGGGTTAAACTGTGTATCTTATTATTTAATGTTAGGTTCTTTCATTAAGTTCATTATTTACCTCTCGCAGGCAATCCGAAATATTTATACTTACAAAAGGAAGACTCGATTTCATATACGTTTGTTTTATGGGAGAGGGTCGGAATATCAGCAGTAAAGGCTGTTAATTCCAGAGAATTTCCTAATATAGGAATACTGCTTAAAAGGCAGACGTATCCATATAATATTTCCGCCTGCATTGTGGCAACTATATTTCTGCAAATGTTGTCATGCGGAAAGGTAATTTCACGAGGCAATTTTTCCGCCTTTGAACACAAAGCTTCTGATCATCTTAAGGAAGGTAAAAGTGCAAGAGACAATTGAATTTAAATCAAAGGAATGCTGTTGCCAAATTCTGATTTTAAAAAAGAGATACCACATATAAATTTTAGAACCTACCTTCTAAAGTTTTTAAAGGAGCGATGATTTTGAAACCCATAGCTTTCTATTTACCTCAATTTCATGAGACCGACGAAAATAATCGTTGGTGGGGAAAAGGATTTACCGAATGGACCAATACCAAAAAAGCAAAGCCTCTATTTCCTGGACATTATCAGCCGAAAGAGCCGTACCAAGACTATTACTATAATTTAACAGACGAATCTGCAAGGGAATGGCAAGCCCAAATTGCAAGAAAATATGGCATCTACGGATTTTGTTATTATCATTACTGGTTTAAGGGAAAAAGGTTTCTTCATAAACCATTTGATGCAGTTCTTCAAAAAGGGGAGCCCGATTTCCCCTTCTGTCTTTCCTGGGCAAACGACCCGTGGACAAGAACATGGACCGGTTCAAATCATGAGATTTTGGAAGATCAAGATTACGGAGAAAAAGTAGATTGGAAAGAACATTTCGAATTTCTCTTAACAGCATTTAAAGATAAAAGGTATATCAGAGTAGAAAACAAACCTTTATTTCTTATTTATCGTCCTAGCGATATTCCCAAATGCGATGAGATGTTGGAGTATTGGCAAAAATTAGCTGTCGAAAATGGTCTTGATGGAATCTATTTTGTTCAAACTTTAAACAGATTTAACAACCCTCAACTTAAAGGATTCGATGCTCGTATTGAGTTTGAGCCTGGGTATACAATGAATTTAACAAATGGTAACCATTGTGGAGAAGCTGTTGATGGTTATAAGCAAAAATTTGAACTAGTGAATTACGATAAATTCTGGTCCAGTATACTAGAAAGAAAGACTGATAAGGATAGTGCAAAAACTTATTTAGGAGCTTTCATCGATTGGGATAACTCCGCCCGGGTTGGAGGAAACTCACCCTTTATCTTCACTGGCGCGTCACCCGAAAAATTTTCCTTTTATCTAACAAAACAAATAAAAAGGTCTCTAGAAATAAACAGTGAATTTTTGTTTATTAATGCCTGGAATGAATGGGGCGAAGGAACATATTTAGAACCGGATAAAAAATATGGATTACAATATTTAGAAGCTGTAAAAAAAGCATTAGAAAATAATGAGTTTTAGAGAGGTGACCTAAAATTACTGAACATCAGTTTCAAATTAGCCAATTGCATCAGTTCATTGATTCGGTCAGTGGGTGGTTGACAACTGCAGAGCAAACTGCACTACTACATTTGCCAGCTCTCGTTGATCATTTAGATGGGGAAATTGTTGAGATTGGTTCCTTTAAAGGGAAAAGTACTATTGCATTAGGTCTCGGGAGCAAGTGGATAAGTGAAAGGAAACGAACAATTTTTGCGATTGATCCTTTTATTTCCAATGGTAATTATTCAGATTATTTTAATGAATTTCAGCATAATATTCTAAATTTCCGGCTTGCAAACTATGTATCTCCAATAAAAAATTTCAGCCAAGAAGCAATACAAGATTGTCCTGAGAGCATATCTGCCCTTTTCGTAGATGGAGACCATAGTTATTTAGGCGTAAAAAGAGATATAGAGTTATATGCTCCAAGAGTTGTCCGCCGAGGATTTATAGCGTTTCATGACTACACTGTTTATCCTGATGTTAGAAAAGCTGTTGATGAACTATGTGAGAGTAAAGAGTATGTATTAGTTTGTGATTACGATAGTTTGCGCCTCATACGTAAATTGAAATAAGAAGTAAAAATTAATTCATATTAGGTTACTTAAACTGATTAAAGGATAGTCTAAAAAGTCCTAATCATTATGCAGCTACTATTGACCAAATAGAGAAGCCTGTTCTTCCATTGAACTTAAACCTGCGCAGATTTGTGCGTAAATCCCTTCTTTATAGGCACGCTTAATCATTTCTAAAGCAGATGCTTTAACCACTGAATTCATACCAGAGCCCATGTTTTTTATCTACCCAGCGATTTATTTGGTTGATTGAGCTGACAAGCCGTTTAACGATCATGTCCCTGTTAGACATAAGGACTCGAAAAAGCCACCCGATGGACAGCTTATTTTAATCCTTGTTTTTTCAAGACTTCATCTTGTTTTTGAGCTTTCTTAGTCACTAAATATTGATTCTTATACACTCCATATAAAGCAAACCCAAGAGGGACAACAGCAGTAAGGAAGTTAATAAATGAGTTGATTGATGCCAAAATCCACCTTTTTTAACGCATTCAGCCGTATCTTAAAAAGGGCTGAGTTGCCCTCTCTTCCCATCCATTCCCTTTATCATACACATGCAGTGCTCCAACTTGAAGCTGGTTCGGATATGAAATATGTTCAGAAAAGATTAGGTCATGGCAGCGTTGCTATAACTTCTGATGTATACGCACATATAAGCAAAAAACTCGAAAAGAAAAACATAGACAAGTTTGAGGAATACACCAAGGGAATCATCGATTAAATATTTTGCTGAATTTAGTGGGCAAATATCCAATGCATTAATATGACTTAGATTTGCCCACCAAATAAAAAACCCCTGACACCAGAGGTGCCAAGGGTTTGAAAGGTTAATACATGGACATATATTGTTCGCGTTCCCATGGGTGATGCATTGTAATCGAGTTGTTGATTACTCTACTAACAAACGTGCATTCACAAGGGAACAAGAAATAGTGATCGGCACCAAAGCTTTCAAGGAATTTGCTATGAAGGTTAAAAGTGGGGTTAAGATGCATAAAGGACAGTTTGCCTACTTCAACGGGATTGTAAACAAGCTTATGACTAATCTTTACTTTGATACTGAATTTATGGACAACCTTAATTAATCGCAGATAAGGTTTTTCCTGGCCATGGATCTTATGGCACTAACGGGGCAGGTTAGTTGAACAATCGTCATTAGCTTTTATTCAACAATCGGGCCATTTAATGGAATAGTACATCTAAAGAAATCTGGGTATTCATGTTAAATTTTAATAAGTTGAAGAATTCTATTGCAATGAAAAAACAAAAATTTACTGGAGCTTATCTGTTACCAGAAGAAAGAGCTGTAATTAAGCATAGATTATCAGCTCTTTTTTTTACAAAAGAAGCAGATTAATTGAAAAACAAAAAAGGCTGCAGTAAGAACTACACCCTCTGTATTGCTGGTAAAAGCACACCAGTTAAGCAACTCTTTACTTTTGATTGTCATTAAAGTCCTGCGGAAGCTTGACGAAGTAATGAGATGAGCTGTTCGGCATCAATCGTAGCTTCTTTTTGGAACTTTATAGATTTTCTTTCTGGAGGTCCATCAAACATGCCTTCAGGAAGATCCAGTGTGATGGCATTAAAAATGGTAAAACTAACTGCTGCTTTAGAAATTGAGACAACAGCAGTGTACTTTCCGTTTTTTAAAAAATGTGGCTTTTTGTATTGAATGCGTTCATGTACATCTGGTATGGCCTTGTGGACGACCTCCCGCAGATTAGTGGCAAGTTCTCCCTGCCAGGGTTCTTTTAATGCATCAATAAAATCGGTTACTTCTTGATTCATTATGCATACTCTCCTTTTTGTTAGTAGTGAATTTTTTTGAATTTCGGATGGTTTACGGTTTGGTAATCATCCACGTAACACCGAATTTATCTATAACTTCTCCATAGTATGCGCCCCATGGCTGCAAAGCAAAGGGATACTTGTTTTCTCCACCCTCACCAAGCTTTGCATATGCTTCTTTAGCTTCAGACTCATTGTCATAGGTTAAAGCAAGACTGATGCTACGGCTGCTGGATACCGGTTCAAAGGAATCGGAGATCATTAGCATATTCCTTCCAGCTATTATCAAAGATAGATGCATAACTTTATCCTTTATCTCTTCTGGAGTTCCTCGTGCCTCACCGAATGTTTTAATTGATAGAATTTCCCCACCGAGTGACTCTACGTAAAAATCCGCCTGGCTTCTTGCATCGTCCGACATTAGATATGAGTTTAATTGTGCTCCCATTTTTTCAACAACCTTTCCATTTTAATTTGTCCTTCTATAAATACGACGAATATGCATTGGAGAAATCGACAAAGGAAAAAACTTTTTTAAATTTTTTTCAACATATTAAGGTTTTCTTGTAAAGAGGCTTCCATCGCCTTTATTCCGGGGTCTTGTATGGATTCTAGTTTCTCTTTTAGCCTTCGTAGTTCTATCTCGTACTTGCCTCTTACCTTAGGAACCGGAATTCTTAGCGCCCAGTTTAGCGCCTCGTCCTCCGTACTCACATCAATCAACATATATTCCGTGATAAGGTCTTGATTTACCGGAAATGGGCCTGCCAATACCTGTGGCTTTTCACCTTTCTTTGGATACGTTATTCTTAACCCGGTTGAACTTGGCTGAAGCTCTTCATCGGCAAGAAGTGCACCCTTTTTAGCCAGTGAATTCTTATACGAAATCATTGCTTCGCGGTAATCCTTTCCGTCGGCTAATCCTGCCTCCGAGTACTCTGTGGCTTTAATAATCAATAAAAACCTCATTGTGATCCCCTCCTCGTTTAAATTGGAAGAAATGAAGAGCAGAATAGACTGCTCTACTATTCCTTTACCAACACGACGAATAAGGAACGAGATAATCGACAGGGCTGGGAAAAAATTATATGTAGATGTTCCTTTTCCACATTCCATTGCACGATTAAGTAGCAGGGTTCGTTCACGTTCATTCTGGGTTAGTGATGCAGCACGTTTAAATTCTGTCCTAGCTTCATCGTAACGCCCTAGCTTCACCAAGAGATCTCCGCGAACACTCGGTAATAGATGATATTTCTTTAAGGATGGGTCAGTATTCAACTCGTCTACAATCTGGATGCCAATGTCCGGACCGAATGCCATGGATATAGCAACTGCCCGGTTTAATTCTACGATTGGCGAGGGCATAACAATCGAAAGAGCTTCATAAAGTGCGGCAATTCGTGGCCAATCTGTCTCCTCTGGAGTCTGTGCCTGAGCATGACATGCAGAGATGGCTGCCTGCAATGAATATGCCCCAAGTGAACGCCCTAACTTCCTGCTGCGCTCCAGTGCAGCTAAACCACGGCGAATCAATAATTGATCCCACTGTGCCCGATTTTGATCCATAAGAAGGACAGGTTCTCCTTTCGAATTAACTCGATTTTTGAACCGGGAAAATTGAATTTCCATTAAAGCAACTAGTCCATGAACTTCCGGTTCATTAGGTGCGATTTCGGCAAGGACACGTCCCAATCTCAGTGCTTCTTGGCACAGTGAAGGACGAATCCAGTGGTCCCCGGAAGTTGCTGAATATCCTTCATTAAACATAAGGTAAATCACTTCAAGTACGGTCGACAGGCGATTATTAAGTTCCTCTCCAAGAGGTACCTCAAAAGGAATTCTTTTTTCGTTAAGGGTTTTCTTAGCTCGGACAATTCTCTGAGCAATGGTTGATTCTGCGACGAGGAATGAACGTGCAATTTCTTCTGTGGTAAGTCCGCATAACAGGCGCAGTGTCAAGGCAACTCTGGCATCCTGTGATAATACTGGATGACAGGTCATGAAAATCAGACGAAGGAGATCGTCACCAATCTCCCCATCCAGAACATGATCTATGTCTTCCTCAGTAAATAAATCCGTATTCTTAGCAATCTCTACATACTTTTGATCACGAATCTTCGTTCTTCGCAAAAGATCAATAGCACGCCGTTTCGCAGTCGTCATCAGCCATGCGCCAGGATTATCTGGTATCCCAGCATGTGGCCATTTTTCAAGAGCAATCACCAAAGCATCCTGAGCCAGATCCTCTGCAAGACTAATATCCCGTACCATTCCGGTTAACTTTGCAATGAGTTTTGGTGACTCTATTCTCCATATCGCTTCAATCGTTCGTTGTGTTTGGGGCAAACTCACGCTTTCTTTTGCTCCTCTACTAATTTGCGAAGTGCTGCTTCTTTTTCCAGAAATTCTGGATTATCGGTCAAGTCCACCGGCTCAAATACCTGTCTAAGCTCAATTTCTCCCTGTCCAAATCCATGTGGATCTGGCATCCGTAATGCCCATTCAATAGCTTCTTCTCTTGATTTAACTTCAATCAGAGTATACCCTGCAATTATTTCTTTTGCCTCTACAAACGGACCGTCCATAATCTTTGGTTTAACACCCGGTTCTGGATAGGAAATCCTTATTCCGCCTGAACTAGGATGTAGTCCATCTCCTGCTAACAAAACACCTGCTTTCATCAATTCTTCGTTATATTTCTGCATAGCCTCAATAAGCTCCGGACTAGGCATTTTTCCTTCCTCTGAATCTGAAGTCGCTTTTACAATCATCATAAATCTCATAAGTATAACCTCCTAATTTATGGTGAAGCTTCAAATCGCATAAGCAAATCCGCTTCTATTTATACAACGAATACCTGCCTGTTAAATCGACAATCGAAATTACTTTTTTGTAAAATTTTTTGCCTAATCAGTGATTAGCCGCAAAAAATACTGTAAGCTCCGGTGATATTTTTTTTGTATCCAGCTTCTTAGTATGGCCGAGACCTTTTTTACTCAGCAATTGCGCATTGGGGAGTACGTTTGCCAATGCTTGAGCACTATGACGAAGAGATGCAGGGCTCTCTGTCCCTTCTAATACCAACGTTGGCATCGTAACACTGCTCCACCATTCAGCAGACAGTTCCTTTCCCTCCATATAGCCATCCAACAAAGCAGCATCATAGGGAAGCGTATGTGCGACCGCCATAAGCTTAGACCACACACCTGGCATAATGCGCATCATGCTGACAACAAACGATGGTGCCCCCATACCCTTGGTCATAAAGTACTTAATGGCTTCAGCTCTGTTATCCTTGGCAATGAGTTCAGCCGTATGCCTTGTAAAATCTTTCGGCGGCTTACGATCCTCCGCTTTTACCACGAAAGGAGGTTCGTGCAGAGCTAATTTAGTAATGTTTACCCCTTTCTTTGCTGCTAGTAGGGCTAAAACAGCTCCCGAAGATAATCCCCAAACATATGCCGATCCACCAGCTTCATCAATCAAAGCTTGAAGGTCTTCAATTTCACGCTCAACATCATACGGCTGTGTATCACTGCTATCTCCTCGGCCACGGCGGTCGTAGTTGTAAACCGTGAAGTACTCGGACAACAGATTAGCCAACTCTACCTGCTGAGGAAATTTTCGGTAGCTGAAGGCACCTGCTACCAGTATGAGAGCTGGTCCTTGGCCAACTTTGTCATAAGCGATTTTCGATCCGTCCTTTGAAGTAACTAAATGCATTAATTTTTCCTCCTTTGTTGTAACTGACTTTTTAGATATTAACTTAGATTATATCCGCTTCTAATAAGTCGACGAACCACTATAAACAAAATCGACACATCCAAAAAATAATTTTTAAAATTTTCTTTGCCAAAACATATTGAATTCATTTATTAATCCTTATTGGATATTTAAGAACTTTTTTATCTTATATACGCCAATTTTGTTTTAATATCCTTTTAAAAAAAGGAGCCAAATTTTTTTCTTGCTAATGCTCGCTATTTGAAAAGAGTTACTCCGAATTGATACTTTCGTCTGTATTTGGATTCATTAACCTTCAACTTCTAGGAAAAGGGGTCTCCTTGGAAACTGAAAGCGTAAAAGCATAGTTAATTAACTTTCACAAGTATGCCTGTGGAAGTTTGTTCTTTCTTAGCAGGAATTTGTTACTAATAGCTGCTAAGGAAACTCCTTTTTAATAATTGATATAAAGTTTGTGAAATAATGTACTTAAACAAACGGGTGCGTCGTATTATAAGGTTAGCCAGTTTTTACTGGGTGACCTTATAATACGAACGCACCCGTTACTTAAAGTGTATTTCTTCACAAACCTTTCGAAAGGAAGGACTACCGCAGCAACCCCTAGACAATTCAATCCCCCCGTTAGCCACACATGCTGCCGAGCCGCACCACAAATGAGTTGGAGAGTAGTGATGGAAGGTTACGATTAAATATTTCTCCATTTACTAAATCGTATTAACAAATGGGCAACTCTTTTTAAGAAACCCGGCGGATCGAGACAAATTGTTATCCATGAACCTGCCACAAAAAGTATCCAAAACCACACCCTATAGAATAATCGTTTTGTGTTAAACATTATTTTAGAAAATGCCTGTTACGAAAAGATCGTCGTCCATCCTAGGACATTTTTTTTATTTATGCCAGATGAAGCGATACATTTTGCCCAATTTAAAAACAGGGCTTTTCCAATAAGAACACGCAATTAAATCATCTAATAAAATGATACTAACTAAACTCGTACAATTCTTTGGCCTTCATTATAAGGAGACGGTAGAACATGAGTATCATAAATGGTAAGGAATTTATTGAACGTTTAAATAAAATGAAAAATGAAATTTGGTTTGATGGTGTAAATATCAAAGGGGCAATTTCAGACCATCCTGCCTTTAAAGGAATTCTTAAGTCAAAGGCTTCCCTTTATGATTTGCAAAATTCTCAGGATCTAAAAAATGAGATGACTTTCTTTTCTTCAGAAAACGAAAATCCTATTGGACTATCTTACTTACAACCCAAAACGAAAGAGGATTTAAAAAGAAGAAGAAAAATGATTGAACATTGGGCAAGACAAACGCATGGAATGATGGGAAGAAGTCCTGACTATATGAATACGGTTGTAATGAGTTTTGCCTCTTCCGCCAATGTTTTAAGTCGTAGGAAAAATTGTTTTCCTGAAAACATTCAATCTTTATATGAAAGAGCAATTAAACATGATTTATCATTTACACATACCTTTATTACTCCGCAAGTGAATCGTTCACAAGTCTATTTGGGCTTTTCCAATGAGCCAATTTCCGCTAAGGTGATAGATCGAAATGAAAAAGGATTGGTTATCAAAGGTGCCCGCTTACTTGCCACTCAAGGTGGTTTAACGGATGAAGTTTTAGTTATTTCTGCACCAAGATTGTTTTTTGATCCTAGCGAGGCGTTCGCCTTTTCCATTCCATCTAATACGAAAGGATTAAAATTTTTTTGCAGGGAATCCTTTGTGGGGGGAGAATCTTCGTTTAATTATCCGTTAAGTTCAAAATATGAAGAAATGGACTCAATCGTCGTCTTTGACAATGTTTTAGTTCCATGGGACCGCGTATTTTATTACGATAATGTAGATGCAGCTACAGATTTCCTTGTTGAAAGCTCTTTTTACCAATTTACCTATCATCAAGTCATAACCAGACAAATTGTAAAAACAGACTTTTTTCTTGGAGTTGCTCAACTTCTTGTCGAGACAATTAATGTTGGAGAGTATCAACATATACATGAAAAACTCTCCGAAATCATCATCGGTCTTGAAACCATGAAAGCACTTTTAGAGAAATCAGAAAATGATGCAGAATTGGATGAATGGGGATTTATGCGTCCTAGTATTATTCCATTACAAGTGGCTAGTAACATCTTTCCTAAAATTTATCCCCGTTTCAGCGAAATTATACAAATAATTGGTGCTAGCGGAATGATATCAATACCAACGGAAAGCGCGTTTGATTCCGAAATTCGTTCAGAACTCGACCAATATCTTCAAGCAGATGGTATGAATGCCGAAGACCGTGTGAAACTTTTCCGTTTGGCATGGGATCTTACGATGAGTTCGTTTGGTACAAGGCAAACCCAATATGAAAGATACTTTTTTGGTGATCCTATTCGATTATCCAGTAATTTATACAAAAACTATATAAAAGATAAACACGTTGAAGAAATTAGAGGATTATTGAATCTAAAAAATTAAGAGTGTCTTATCAAATTGTCAATGCAGTATCCTCCAATTATAAATTCACAAACCAAAACCTTCACCATTTCCAACACGAAACAGGCGTTTCTACTATTGTAGAAACACGCCTGTTTTACAGATACTTCTTTTCATTGTTATTGACGGCTTTATCAGCAAATCTTAATACGGGTAGTGGTGGTATGGGTAGTGTGGGTGCGGATAGCCTGGAGCTCCAAAACCAAGTCCTGGTCCATAACCAAATCCTGATCCTGGTCCACCTAAACCATCCCTCTCATTATAGGCATTATTCATACAAACTTCATCTTCCTCATTTCATTTACATTAGAGCATATGCATTTGGGTAAAAGTTCTTGGGTATTTGTCTTGAATTTTAGAATTTAAAGGACATATGCCTCATCCAACAGATAAAATGAACTTTTCATTCAAAACTATTAGTCTGTATTAAATCAATTCACCACTCAATTGTAATTATCCAAACCGTACTCTTTTTCAACTAACCTGCCCCGTTAGTTCATTAAGAAATTCAACAACACCTTTAACAGAGCTTCAACAAAAAAATAGCCCCTACTCAATACGAGTAAGGGCTATTGATTATGCCGCAAACAATTTAGTGAAGGTAGCTTTACCTGCTTTCTTATCTACAATTATCTTTTTAGCTTTCTGGAATTTAGATAATGCTGATTCAGTACCTTTTCCAAAGATGGAATCGAGTGATCCAGGACTATATCCTTCCAAGTAAAGTGCAGCCTGCAGAATCCAAGTAAGATTGCATTTTGCACCTTTTTGGACAGTGACAATTGCAGCCTTAGTTTTAGCTCCCCACTTTCCATCCACAACTAAATTTTTATTAAATTGTTTATTAAGTTCAGTTTGCAGTGCTTTGATAAGTGAGGATTTTGTTTTAGGACCATTAAATCCATCCACAATTAGGCCAGTTCCATATCGGCTATTTAAAGTTTTTTGAATGGACTTAATTGTTTCATCTCCATTATTCTCGGATGGCTCCTTAGTAATCTCTGAAATTTCAAAGAAAGGATTGGTTTTTTACCAACCATAATCTGTGAATAGGATAATCCACCCGTCATTTCCAAGTGAGGATAATCTTTAAAGCTTGTCCAATCTCCCCCCTATTTAAATCCCAATTTTTTACCAATAGCAGCCACTCGTTTCCAATTAGAATTAATCGTCCACAATGCTGTTTTGCCGTCATCGCTTACTAGTAAATAGTCAATTGCTACACCAAAGTTATGGAAAGATTGTCCTGGTTTAGCGTTCGTTACAATAGGTTTAGCTAGATTGCTATAGTTCTTACCTTTGTAAATATAAAAACGCCCTTGACCAAATAGAGAAGCCTGTTCTTCCATTGAACTTAAACCTGCGCAGATTTGTGCGTAAATCCCTTCTTTATAGGCACGCTTAATCATTTCTA
>NZ_JBHTYI010000053.1:0-14635 GCF_043656335.1 Peribacillus sp. NPDC056705
TTTTTCAAATACACAAGGGGCAGAGAAGAAACAAGTTATTTGAGGAATTAATAGAAACATGTATTCAAAAAGTTGAGGATGAATACAAAAAAAAAATATGACTACTTGGAAAATTATTTATTATAAACTAAAAATTCCCTTCCCTTGTATAATGTTAACTATTTAGATTGATTCTTGATTTTAGTTTTACATTCTATAGTTTAAGGAAATTTAAGAGTTTCAAATCGAGAAAACATGAATTGGTAATAAAAAATTGGGCTAGAGACCACAATAGTGGTCTCTTTAATTTGTACAATAATCAATTCAAGACTAATTAAAAAAACGAAGGGATGTTTTGCAATGGCAAATTTAAAACGCAATATGATCGAATTGGTTAAAGAAGTAAAAGAGGGTGAAATTGTGACAGAAAAATATCTTACTCCAGTGTTCATCCCTTTTTCCGTTGTTTATGAAGCACTTGATATGACAGAAGCCATTGATAAAAGTGAAAAAGAGAAAAGTGCTGGATCAGAAAGGGAGTTGATTGAAAAGTTAATGGATTTTGTCGCCAACAAGGTCTATAACAAGCAATTCTCAAAGGAAGAGTTATTCAATGGTCTCCATGCTCCGGATGCCATTCAAACCCTACAGGAACAAATTATGTTTGTGGCCCAAGGTAGCCAAAATGATGAAACAAAAAAGTTCTTGGCGAAGAAACGTTAACGGATGAGGACTTTTCTCCAACCAAGCAAAAAGAATACTTGGACATCCTCATTCTTGATCTAATGAAAGAGGGGTTGACTATTAATGACATATTGGAAATGCCTTATCATTTTTTACTCGACATCCTATGCGAAAAAAATAAACCAAAACAAGAAAAATCCTTAATTGCCGCATTCGGGGGCTAAGGATTTTTTTGTTGGTACGGGAAGGTAGGCTGATGGATGGAGAAGATAGAAGGACTTTCGATTGGACTAAATCTCGACTCCACAGCTCTCAACCGTGGCCTAACCGGTGTAAAAGATAAACTATGGACCGTAAACAGTGAAATGAAGGCAAACCTGTCTGCTTTTGATCGCGGTGATCGATCGATAGGAAAATATGAAACCCGTTTAGTTGGGTTGAACCGGAAACTGGAAGTTCAAAAAGAGGTCACGAAACAAGCCAAACTTGAGTACGAAAAGATGGTCAGAGAGCATGGAGAAGGGTCTAAAGAGGCGGATAAAGCGGCTAGTAGCTACAACAAAGAAGTGGCTGCCCTTAATAATCTGGAACGGAATATCGAAAGAACCAAACAAGGATTATCTAAACTGAGAGAAGAACAGCGAATTGCTAATTCAGGTTGGACTCGAGTAGGAGATGGATTAATCAAATTCGGATCAGGGTTGAAATCAATATCAGACAAAACAAAAGAACTCGGGCAAAATTTGACGAAAAAAATTACAATGCCAGCTTTAGGTGCAGCGACTGCTCTGGGAGGTATAGCACTCGTTAAAGGATTTGACCGCCTAATAGGCATAGACACGGCCAGAGCAAAGTTAACCGGTCTTGGTCATGACGCAGAGGGCGTTGAAAAGATAATGGAATCAGCCCTCGAAGCCGTTAGAGGAACATCATTCGGGATGGATGAAGCAGCAACTACAGCTGCCAATGCAGTAGCTGCAGGAGTTAAAGAGGGGGAAGATTTAACTAAGTATTTATCTCTAACCGGAGATGCAGCAGCAATAGCTGGCTCAAGTATGAGCGAGATGGGTACTATTTTTAACAAAGTGAAAACATCGAACAAAGCCTATAACGGTGAGTTGCAACAGTTATCTGATAGAGGGTTACCCATATACCAATGGTTGGCGGACGAAGCTGGAGTAGCAGCGGGAGCAGTATCTAAAATGGCATCAGAAGGGGAGATATCTTCAGAAATTCTGATGAAAGCTATCGAAAATAACATCGGTGGAGCAGCTCAAAAAATGGGGCAAACATCGTTTACTGCTGGACTTGCTAACATGTGGGCAGCAGTTGGCCGACTCGGTGCTTCATTTTTAGACGCTGGCGGAAAAGGCGGCGGATTCTTTTCTCAGCTAAAACCTTTAATAGCTGACTTCACAAGTCGCCTAGATAGCATGGGTATTTTTGCGGAAAAAGCTGGTGTTAAATTCGGAGAGTTCTTTTCTGGATTTGTAGAAAAAGTAAAATCAGTAAAAGCAGCCTACGATAATTTAACACCCACCGTACAAGATATTATAAAAAAAGTTGGAATTGCCGGAGCTGTGATAACTGTTGGACTTGGACCGGTTTTGATAGGATTGGGTACTTTTGGCGGATTGGTTGCAAGCCTTGCTTTAAAAATAGCTCCTTTGTTTAAAAAGATAGCTGAAGCTGGTGGCTTGTTAAAATGGTTGCGATTAGGACTGACTGCATTAACGGGGCCAATAGGGATAACGATTGGGGTTATAGCGCTATTGGGTACCGGATTTATCCTCCTTTATAAAAACTCAGAGACGTTCCGTAATGGTGTCCACAAATTGAGAGGGAAAATAAAAGAACTGGCTAAGTACGCCTTAAAAGCGATCCAACCAGCCATTCAAGCAGTCATTACATTTTTCAAGAATCAACTAGATATCCTCAAAAAATTCTGGAATGAAAATGGACAGATCATCATGGCTGCCTTATCAAATATTGGTAAAATTATTCAAGTGGTATTTGGGACCATTGTGGAGGTGATAAAGTTTTCCATGCCTCTCGTGCTGGGAATCATCAAATCTGTATGGAGTAATATCAAAGGCGTCATCTCTGGAGCATTAAACATCATTATGGGTTTAGTAAAGGTATTCTCCGGACTATTCACAGGGGACTTCCGTAAGATGTGGGAAGGTATCAAACAAGTATTTTTAGGGGCTTTAACGTTCATTTGGAATTTCGTGCAATTAATGTTCTGGGGAAAGATGTTGAAAGGCATTCTTTCACTAGGGAAGTTACTAGTCAACTCATTTAAGGGCATGTGGGGCAGTATAAAAAATGTTTTTTCTATAGTCATTAAGTGGATCGTGGATTTTGTGAAGAATCGATTTACTGTGATGAAAAATACAGTGAACACGATTACTACCACTATAAAAAAACTCATCTCTACTATTTGGAATGGTATCTTAGACTTTTTCAAATTAGTGATTAAATCTATTGTGGATTTAGTTGAAAACCGTTTTAGTACTTTGAAAAATACAATCACTACCATTTTCAGTGGAATTCGTAATCTTACTAAAACCATTTGGAACGCCATAAAGGATTCCATTTACACTCCTATCAAAAATACAATTACAAACACCATAAGCCGCTTTACTCATTTAAAATCACGTATATCAGACATATTTGGCACGATTAAAAAAAATATTAAAGGCTATGTTTCGGATATGGTTGAAACTGTAAAGGGTATGCCGCAAAGGATGTCAGATGGTCTGAAAAAGGCAGGCGGTAAGATTAAAGAAGGTATTATATCCGTATCTAATAAAATGGTATCCGGTTTAGGCACAGGTGTAAATGGCGTCATCACCGGTGTTAATTGGGTATTGGGAAAGGTAGGCGTTAAGAAGAAAAACCAACTAGATCCTTGGAAAGTTCCACAATATGCACAAGGTACAGACGGGCATCCTGGAGGATTGGCCGTTGTTGGTGATGGGAAGGGTTCTAATGCTGGACAAGAATTAATCCAAACTCCAGATGGACAACAATATTTATCGCCTTCAAAATCTACGCTAGTCAATTTACCTAAAGGTACACATATACTTGCTGCAAGCCTAACAAAGCAATTAATTCCTCATTATGCTTGGGGTGATGATTTTTTGAGTGCAAGTAAAAGTATTGCTAGTACTGCATGGGACGCTACCAAAAAAGGTGCTAAGAAAGTAAAAGATACAGGCGTAGATATTTGGCAATATGCTAGTAACCCTAGCAAACTATTAGATTTAGGCATGAAATCCTTAGGAATTACAGCACCTAGTGAATATAGCACTTTGGGCAAAATAGCAAAAGGCGGTTTCACTAAAGTGAAAAATAGTGCCGTCGATTTTGTAAAAGAAAAAATGAAAGACATGTTTGACTTTGGTGGAAGTGGAAATGTATCCGGTAACGTCAAACAGTGGATAAGTGAAGCTATTTCTATAACTGGTGTTCCGGGAAATTGGGCAGCACCATTATCAACGGTTGCAATGAAGGAATCTGGCGGTCGTACTGGTCCATCCACCATTAACAAATGGGATAGTAACTGGAAACGGGGCACTCCTTCCATGGGGCTTATGCAGACGATCAAACCAACTTTCGATGCTTATAAAATGAAGGGCTATAACGACATTATGAATCCAGTCCATAATGCTATTGCAGCTATTCGTTATATTAAATCTAGGTATGGAACACCTTTCAATACTCCAGGTATCAAATCCATGGCTAACGGCGGACCGTATAAAGGGTATGCCACTGGTGGTTTGATTAACTATGCTGGTATGTATAATCTTGCAGAAGATGGATGGCCTGAATTCGTCATACCTACTAACCCTAGCAAACGGACAGATGCCATGAAGTTGTTGGCTTTGGCAGGGAAGACAGTTGATAAAGGGAACAAGCGACCTGGACAATTGCCGAATGTAGGGGGCAGCAGTGAAGGAAATAATGTTCTACAGAAATTACTTGAGGCTACGCTTGAACAAACTCAAGTGCTTTTACAATTATTAAGCAAGGATACAGATATTATTTTGGATGGTCATTCGGTAGCAAAAGGTATTCATAAAGATATGACTAAATATCAAACACAAGATAGAAGAATAAGTAAAAGAACGATTAAGGGGAAGGTGAGAAAGTGAAAAATTTTACTTTCAATGGTATATCGAAGCCATACCTCACAGCCCTAAAAGGTAGTAATAGGCAGCCATGGGCCCCAATTGAGTGGAGGTTTCAAGAGGTTCCAAAACGACCAGGGGCTCTCCCGGTTAAAAAGAATACGGGAGTTAGAGCATTACCTCTTCCTGTTTTTTTAAAGGCTGATAGTATTGAAGATTTGCAAAAAGTTAAAGAGGATTTGGCAAAATGGTTAATCCATGACGAGCCAAAGCCTCTTATTTTTGATGACGAACCTGATCGTATCTATTATGCGGTTGTAAATGGAGGTTTTGATCCAGATGAAATATTGAAGTGGGGGCAAGGAGTCATTCCTTTTATCTGTCCGGATCCATACAAATACGGAGAGGAAGAATCATTGATCTTGGATGATTTCCCGATTCGAAATATGGGCACTTTAAAAGCAAATCCGGTATTCTTCATAAAATTCATGGCTAACATTACGAACTATACGGTTTCTGTAAACGAAAAGACCCTTAAGGTTATTTGGAATTTTAAACAAAATGATTTGTTAATGATCGATACAAGCAAGCGAAAAATCACTATTAATAATTTGGTGAAGATGACCGCGTTAGATTTAAGTAGTAATTGGCCAGAATTTATTAAAGGTCAAAATAACATTGTAGCTGATAAAACCGTTGCAAACATTACAGTAACATTCAGACCGAGATGGCTATAGGAGGTGTTTCGGTTGTCTGATTTATTTATATTTGACCCACATGATAATCTAGTGGCGATCCTTTCTAACGGTGGAGAGGAAACATGTCCCTTTTGGTCTGCACCCTTTAAAGAATTATTGAATCAAGGAACTACTTTTGAGTTTACTGCAGCAGGGAATCATGAGGATTCACAGCATATTGTGTCTGAAAACCAAGTCGCCTTCATGGACAAGGATGGCTTATTTCGTCTTTTTACTATTAAGGAGCCAGAAAGAACCGATGGTGAAGACGGCCCAATTATAACTGCAATTTGTGAAGCCGCTATGCTTGAGTTAAATGATGAGGTTATTGAAGATGTTCGGCCTTATAATGTCACTCTTAAAACGGCCATTACAAAAGCGTTGGAAGGTGTGAGGTGGAAAGTCGGAGAGGTGGCAGAGTTAGGTTTAAATTCCACGAATTATTATTACATTACACCTACTGAAGCGATAACCGAATGTATTAATACGTGGGGAGGTGAACTCCGGGACCGTGTGGAAATTGAGGGCAATAGGATAACTGGTCGATTCATTGACGTTCTACCTAGAAGAGGGGAAGACATAGGTAAACGGTGGGAAATCGATAAGGACATCCTTTCCATTACGGAAAGAGTCCAATCTTATCCTAAGACAGCTTTATATGGACGAGGTTCTTCTCTTGAGATAGAAGACGAAGAAGGAGAAGCTACCGGAGGGTTCACGAGAAAAATCACTTTTGCTGATATTGAATGGAAAGTAAAGGATGGTGACCCTGTAGATAAACCCAAAGGCCAAAAGTGGGTTGGGGACTCAGAAGCTCTAACTGTATTCGGCAGAGAAAACGCTGATGGCACCCTTAGGCATAGAAAGGGCATATTTGAAAGTGGTGAACAAGAGGACCCTGCAGCGTTGTTACAAGAAACATGGGAGGCCTTGCAAGAACAAAAGCATCCGCTTCGCAATTTCGAGATGAGCATTTTTTTACTTGAAAATATTATCGAATACGAGCATGAGAAAGTGAGATTAGGAGACACAACAGTTGCTTTGGATTATTCTTTTGCAAAGCCGATTGAAGTAGAAGAACGAGTCATTAGTTTTGAATATGACGTATCAGATCCGAACAATTCAGGTGTGGTTGAGCTTGGGAATTTCATCGACTTGTATTCGGATGATGCTCGACTTGATCAGATTGAATCGGAGTTGAATGATAACAAAGGGCTTTGGAATAACGGTGGGAAGAAGCCCATTACGGATGACAGGATTGAGAATGTCACCCCTTCTCAACCAAAAAATGTTATGGCATCTGGATTATTTCAACATGTACAAGTTGAATGGGATTTTGTTAATACCATTTCTATAGCTAATTACGAGGTCTATGCTTCTCAGATACAAGGATTTACACCAGACATTTCTAATCTTGTATTCCGGGGTAAAACCAGTATTTACTCCCACCAGGCAAGTAACAATCAGCAATGGTATTTTCGAGTGAGAGCTGTGAATACACATGGTGTTGCAGGTCCATTCTCCGAAGAAGCCATGGCGCAGACAGCAAGGATTATTTCTGATGATATTTTATTCGGCCCAGACATTGCTGAAGAATTAAGAGAGTTGTCTAAAGAAGCTCAACTCCTAGCGGATGGAACGGTAGATTTTAACATGGTCGCTGATGACGTTAAAACACCGATTCAAAATGCGGTTGATCAAGCTAATCATGCCGTATCGAATGCAAATACAGCGACTAGTAATGCTCTGGATGCTATTGCTCAAGCCCAACTTTCTTTTGATGCTGCAACAGACGCAATCAGAAAGGCTGATGATGCAACAGGTCAAGTGTCTGTTTTAAGCCAGACTGTTTTAGGTTTACAATCGACTGTGTCCGATAAGGTTAGTACTTCGCAATTTACCCAATTGGCAGGTGTTGTGGATACAAAAATTAGCACAGTGGATGCAGATGGTAAATTTGCTACTCAATCACAATTAACTCAAACCGCTACTAGTTTGACGAGTACGATTACTCAGGTTCAAAACAATTTAGATCAAGTAGAAATGACTACAACTTCACAAATATCTCAATTAGCAGACAATATTAACTTGAGAGTAAAAGAAAATGATGTCGTCAACCAAATTAATATATCAACAGAAGGTATATTGATAGACGGTAAAAAAGTTCATATCACAGGACAGACAATGATTGATAATGCAGTCATTGCTACAGCAAACATCAAAGATGCAAATATCACTACTGCCAAGATCGCTAACTTAGCAGTGGGGACAGCAGCCATTGCAAATGCGGCTATTACCAATGCGAAAATCGCCAATTTGTCTGTTGGCACAGCACAACTTCAAGACGCTGCCATTACAAATGCGAAGATTGCTAATGCATCAATCGATAGTGCAAAGATTTCAACTATGTCGGCAGATAAAATTAAGGTTGGAACCCTGACGGGTATTAACATCAACGGTGTAACCATTAATGGGAGTACCTTAAAGAGTCAATCGGGGGGCACCATGACTGAAATATCCGGTGGGGAATTTCATACATCAGGTTCCTTTAGCAGGACATTTGGAAGCAGTACAGCTGTTTATACTGCTTATATTGATTCATATGATGGGGCATTAAGAGCGAGAATCACCGAGAAGAGAGTCAATGGAGTGAAAAAAAATACTCAAGAAAGATGGCTCACATTCACAGACAAGACCATAACATCTCAACGCGAGGTACATTCCGGGTCGGTTAATTATAAGAATGCCAGATTCATTGATTTCTTTGCTGATGAAACTTTAAATGGCGATGTAGCTGGACTGGGTATGCATATCTACTCTGGTCAAAACACCTTGATAGAAGCGGCTTACAATATGGAAATTAAGACAGGATCAAGTCAATATCTGACTATTAATACTGGTGGAGGTGCGGCGATTGAGTCCACTAATAATATTCTTTCTTTAAGACGAACGTCTGCTTATACAGCTGACTCAGGTACAATACTGACATTCCAAAGTTCTGATAAAAATTGGCAGGGAGCAGTAGGAATCTGGAATAGCGAGAGAAATATGCACCTGGTTACTTATTTTGGAGACTATATCATGCTTAGATCAAGAGTTGAAGTTAGATCAATGGATGTTGATGGAAACAACTACAGGTCAATGAGGGCAAGTGCATTTAATACCTCATCATCAAGGAAATTCAAAACCAATATCAAGGATTTGGCCATTAATCCTCTTGAACTTGTAAATCAATTAAAGGTTGTCGAGTATGACCTTAAAGCGGATTTGTCTGAAGGGATTTTCAATAATAGACAAGTAGGTTTTATTAGCGAGGACAACCTAGTAATCGCGACAACAGATATGAGTGCAATCAATATCTATAAAGTAACATCACTCAACACGGCGGCCCTCCAGATAGTAGATTCAAAGGTAAAAAAACACGATGATCGTATTAATATGCTCGAAATCGAAAATCAATTTCTAAAACAAAAAATTGCAATTTTAGAGTCTAAAATTGCATAGGGGGGTATTTATATTGCAAGTGAAAATTCAGTATTCATACTTAGTTGATTCCATTAACTTTTTATCAACCATGACTTTAAAAGGGAAACAATCGATTCACCGTACACGTTTTATCAAGCAATTATCTGAAAAACTCAAACAGGTATCAGAAGAGGAAATGCAACTTATTAAAGAATTTACCGGTACAGATGATAATGGGGCTCCTAATAAAAATGAAGATGGCAGCTTTGCCATCGATGATGTTAATGAGTTCAAAAAGCAGCAACATGATTACTTGTCCGAGTACTATGTCATTGAAGGAGGCGATGCCCACGGAATGATAAAAACAGTGAAGGAGATTATCGAGAATTACGATAAAGAGGTATCAGGTAAAGATGCAGACGCGTTTGAACATTTGTTCACAGCTTTTGAAAACTCAAATGAAAAAGGAGAGGAAGATTAATGTTAGAAATTCAAATAATAGCAACTAATATCCGTTATGAAGATGGTGGCGTATCTTCCGTAAATGTGCAATTCCAGAGTAAGGATCCAGAGGGAAGTATCAATCTTAATGGTTACATTCCACTTACTACTGAAGAGTATCAAGGGAACGAAGCCTTTTTAGCATTAACGGAAGTTGCGAGGACAAAAATAATTAATCGATTGCAACCAAAAGCCGAATAGGGCTTTTTATTTTGTATACAAATGGGGTGAAAAAATGAATGTCTCAATGGGGTTATTGATCACGCTTGTTGGTTTATTATGTACGGCAACAGGGGTTGTCCTAGGCTTATTTAAACATAGCCGAGATAGAAAAAAAGATGTCAGGAGTGATGCTACGGAATTAGCAATTATCAGAACAAAATTAGACAACATTGGTCAATCAGTTGATTCGATAAGGATTGAATTTAAAGCAAGTGATCAACGTTGGACCGCATTATCAGAAAGAGTGATTCGAAACGAAGAAAGGGCGAAACAAGCCCATAAACGAATTGATAAAATCGAAAACAAAGGGGAATTTTGAAATGGATAAAACAAAACAATATGTAGCAATGATTGGCGGTGCTCTCGGGGCACTGCTTTTATTTTTTCAATCGCTAGGTTATCAGGTTGAATGGTTCAATGAAAATACAATCAACTCATTTATTAACTTCCTTACTGCTGCTCTCCCACTTGGGTTTGCTTTATATGGAGTATATAAGAATCAATATTTAGTGACTAAGAAAGCTCAAAAACAAGAAGAAGTCTTGAAAAAGAATGGATTAAAATAAGCTGCCCATCGGGTGGCTTTTTTATAAATCAAAAGGAGACGATGGAAAATGATTAAAATCTTTATTGATGCAGGACACGGTGGAACAGATCCAGGTGCAGTCGGGAACGGTTTAAAAGAAAAAGATTTAACATTAAAAATAGCAACAATGGTAAAAAGTATGCTAGAAGATTATAAAGATGTATCGGTGAAAATGAGCCGTACTGGTGACACCTATCCATCCTTATCTGCACGTACTAAAGCTGCTAATGAATGGGGAGCTAACATTTTCTTATCCATCCACATAAACGCTGGTGGTGGTACAGGATACGAAGATTATATTTACACTTCAGCAAGTGCAAAGTCAAAAGAATATCAATCCACAATCCATACAGAAATCATGAAGCTAATTGATATGAAAGATCGCGGTAAAAAATCAGCTAACTATCAAGTGCTTCGTACTAGCTCTATGCCTGCAGTTTTAACTGAAAGTGGATTTATTGATCATGCTGGTGATGCAGCTAAATTAAAAACAAGTATGTTCATTGAGAACTTGGCCAAAGGTCATGTGAACGGCTTGGTGAAAGCATTTAAGTTGAAGAAGAAAGCGGCTAAAGAAAATGTAGAGGCAAGCACTTCTTATACAGCTGTAAAGGGAGATACTTTTTATTCCATTGCTAAAAAGTATGGAACCACTGTGGACAATCTTAAATCATTAAATCCTAAGGTGGACCCCAATTCTCTTCAGATTGGACAGAAGCTTGTTGTAAGTGGTACAACAGCTATTTATCATACAGTTGTGAAAGGCGACACGGTAACTGCTCTTGCTAAGAAAAACGGGAGTACAATTAAACAAATAAAGGATTTAAACAAGCTTGATAACAGGTATACAATTGGAGTTGGTCAAAAATTACGCTTAAAGTAATTATAAAGCCCCTTACCCTTTGAGTAGGGGCCTTGTCTATTTTTAACCTGAAAAGTAGATAGAGAAATGGCTTTGAAGGTATCTAAAAACGTAAGAGAAAATGGACAAAAAAACCCTCAACCCTAGGATCAGGGTGTGAGAGCGTCTGGAAGAAGGTTATGAAAAATATAGAAAAATATAAATGGTGACATTCACCTATTAAAATAATATAATCCTTTATAATTCCTATTAGCTATAAATTTCAAATGAAATTTTTGAGAGTTTGCTGTCATCTCTTCTAGGATTATAACTAGAGCCATAATCAAAAGTCCATTTAACTATTTTATTTTCTCTAGGATATAGTCTAAATTCATCTAAAAGATCCTCATCTACAGACATGTTTAGTTTATTCCCGCTACTATCCCCTAATTCAAGATCAATAAACTTAAATTCAATTTCTTTATCAGTAATATTAATGAATCTAAGATGTAATTCCATCTTATTTTCATTAAGCTTTTTAACTCTTTCCAGTTTAACCTGTGTATTTAAATTTAATGCTTCAGTTTTAGCTATAGCATCTACTTTATCAGTAAAAATCTTTCTGTCTCTATCCCAAATTTTATAATCAATTTCATCTAATTCAAAGGTTTTAACTATAGTATCTCTAAATTTGTTTAAACCATCTTTATCATTCATGTAAAAACTAATTTTTGTTGGATCAATAGCACCTGTTATTTTTTTGAAATCAAAATTAGGTGTTAGGACAGAATTATGTTCTTTTGATGTAATCCAAGCTGCTCCCATTTCATTTAAGCTAGGTGCACTTTCGTAGTAGTTATGTGATAAAACAAACAACACCATAATATTATTATTGTTTAACTCTAGTTTGAGAAATTCATATATGTTTTCTCCGTATGGAATATCATATCCTGTTAAAGAACTACAGAAAATGTGCTTATCACTCTTCTTTATTCCTATATTATTTAACAAATCTACCAATGCAGTTACATATTCAATATCTTTAGAAGAATGGCTAATGAAAATTTTATCAATTTTCTTATTAATATCAGTATGTACTACAGGTGTTGGAGTAAAATCATAATCTTGTAAAGCAGTCAATATTCCTATCATACTATTAAAAGGTGTTTCTCCAGATTCATTGGCTCCTTTTGCTATATTAAAAAAATTCTCCTGTATTTCTGTATCACTAACATGCTTTTTAATAAACAATTTGCATTTTTCTATCCAAGCAATATAATCAGCACCTGAAATGTATAAGGTACCATACAATCCTACTTCTGAACATTTAGCTTTAACTTCATGCCCTTGTTGAATTAAAATAAGCAGTTCATTTTTAAAGTCCATATCATCTAGCTCCTTATTTATAACCATTTCACTTTCAACATTTACTAAATAATCAATAAGGTAATCTCTAATCTTGTTTAATATAGATTTACAACTTCCAAGATGATTTAAGTATATACCATCAAGCTTTTGTTTTTTTTCATTTTCATAATATAAATCTAAAGAATGCAATCCTTCTGGAATCGTATTTGTCTCAAGGACTTTCTCAATTTGGTTTATATAATCAGTAAGTTCACTAACCGATAAGCCTACAACATATCCTTTTTCAACACTTTTTGAAGTTAATTCATACCAGTCAGTTGTTCTTTGATTTTTATAGTAGTTTTCATAAACATCTACAAAAATGGTTTTGTATTCATTACTGGATAAGCCCTTTTTAATAGCAATTGTTTTTATTTCACTATAAAGTGCTAGATATTTATCATTAGTCAATGAAGAAGATTTATTCAAGCTCATAAAAATGATTTCTTTAACATCTAACCTATATTTTGCAATTCTTAGTACTTTAATTAAAAGATTATGTATGTTGTACCTCTCTAATTCAAACTCCCTTAAAGTAGTTTGTATATCTAATAAATCCAATTTTCCCCTTCCCTCCCTATACTTTTTCTAAAGAACAGCCTTTTATTCTAACTGTTTCTTTAATTATTGATGTTCCATAGGTAAATGAGTTTTCAATACTAGCTATTATACAAGGAAACCATTAATCACTACAGTCATCCTTATCCAATTTACATCTCATCAGTACCTCGTTTTGTAATTCAAAACACTCCTTTCCATATAGATTTGTCTACACTCTGAAAGCCCTCCTTGTGTGAGAGGGGCTTGTTTTTGGTTAGAAAGGATTTAAATTATAGATCTAACCTTTATAACTAACTCCGTAATATCAATGTCTTCGTTATAAATCACTTGATCAATTCGAAAATCCTTACTCGCTGCATAGTTACTTTTAATCTGCTGGACCCATTTATATGCGGCAATAGCAGCAGTCTGATCTGGGTCTTTCTTAAAGTCTGTATTAGGAACAGGGAAGCTTCCACTCTGTAAAAAATTCGTTCCTTTTGAATGTAAGTAAACCTTGATATTTATGTTCATTCATTTTGCTCTTTTCAGTTTATTTAATTTAGTTCAGGTTTTTGTACTTCAACAATTTTATAAGCTCTATATTTATTGGATGGAGCCTAAATTACATTTAGTAAAAATGCTCTTAATTTAGAATGCTCTTGAACAAGAACGATTGTTCGTATATAATTTATGTATCGAAAGTGTTAGGTAAAAAGAATCATTTTATTAAAAAAAGACAAAGTGATTTACATTTTATTTAACATCATAACTCCCCCTATACATATACGTTGACTCCTTAATGTTAGTAACCTTCCATGATTCATATTCCTTGTATTAATCCTGTGTAGATGTATTTCTCTACTTCTATAATTTTTTATGTAGAGGGGATTCTAAATAAACAAGTTACATAATGAAAAAATTGTGACGAAGAAAGGTGTGAGATATTGTGAAAAAGCCTGTAAATCTTGAGGAGTTAGCAGACAAGTTAGGTATATGCATTAATCAATTTAAACAAGAACTAACTAGGCTTTATTTTGATTCACATGACGAAGAGAACGAATATAAGCAATAATCCCTCTGGTCTCATCTTCTGTTAAGTCCATACCATCTATTTGAAGGTTGAATTGTTTTAATAATTCATCATCGGAAAGATCTAAATTTTTGATAAAGTCATCTTCTACTGTAGATGGCTTTTTTTGTTCTGACTCATAGGGACCATCCATTTCTCGTACATAAGGTAAGGAAGGTTCTTCAAGCAAATCTTCTTCATCCCAGTAACCACAGACTACCATTAATTCTACATATGAAGTAGTTTTTAAAAATGGTGCAAGAGTTTGTAACGTCCTGGCTTCTGGAACTTGTATTTCTCCTTCTATCCTAGATAGGGTAGTTTGTGATATACCTGATTCTATTGAAAGCTTATTTTGGCTTTTATATCCACTAAATGACCCCCGCGAGGTTGGAGAGGTTGGAGGAATGGTTCAATAAATACGGTCCTTGGACCATCATCATAGCCTATTTCATCCCAGGAGTC
>NZ_JBHTYI010000054.1:0-13081 GCF_043656335.1 Peribacillus sp. NPDC056705
TGTTTGACTTGCTCATTTGCTTTTTTGATAGTGTGTGCTCACTTAAAATTTAACGTTGGCGCTTTGTTTTGTTCAGTTTTCAAAGAGCGATTTATTGTCGTTACTTCGTAAGCGACTTTATTATCTTATCATTCACTCAACCTATTGTCAACAATTATTTCAAATTGTTTTTCGATTGAGCAATTGACAATGTCGTTATTGGCGACTCCTAATATATTATCAGGTTAAAGAGTTATCGTCAATGGTTTAATTGGTTTTTTTTAAAAAAACTATAACATGATGAAAAACCCAAGGAGATATTCCTTGGGGTCTTCATCAGAGTGAATTCGACGCAATATCCTTTAAATGATCCAATAACCAATGGCCGCCAGGGCGGCAACTCCCGGTATTCCAAGCAGGCCGGCGACTGCCGAGGTAACAGGGTTGATGGGTACATGAATGCCAGCTTGATTCCCAAGTGTATTCAAAAAGAACAAAAACGCTGCACCGATAATGACCTTTATAATCCCCTGCCCTATAAACCGGACAGGTCTTAATGGCGCCCCGATAATGAGGAGCATTACAATCAGGCCGCCAATTACGGCAACAAAGACAACTGGTTCCAAACTCATTCCTCCCCGCAAGCTTGTACTACACTTATATGAGGAAATCGATGGATTAAGAACCGAAAAAAATGGCCATGAGGATCAGTAATCCTTCACAGCCATTTCCTAATCATCTTTTTAAGCGGACATTCCTTCTTTTAACTTCCCTGAATAAGTAGAAATATTTCACTTCCGCCAGTCTCGCTTGGGCGATTACTTCCTCAGATGGATCAACGCTTTTTTCGAGTAATGATTTTTGATTATGCCAATTCCATTTCAAATGTTCAAGCTCTTCGATTAATGAATCATTGAATTCATTCCGAAGTTTCTTTTTTTTACGAAAGAACAAGTGAAGTCCTCCCAGCTATCTTATATTTCTCTTCTTCCTTCTATTGCTTTTGATAGCGTCACTTCATCCGCATACTCCAAATCTCCGCCAACAGGAAGTCCGTGGGCAATTCGGGTCACTTTGATGCCTGATGGTCTAAGCAACCGCGAAATATACATGGCTGTCGCTTCACCTTCAATGTTAGGATTAGTAGCCAAAATTACCTCCAGCACTGTTTCATCTTGCAGGCGCTTTAATAAATCAGGAATATTTATATCTTCCGGACCGATTCCGTCCATCGGGGAAATACTGCCATGCAGTACATGGTATAAACCATTGAACTCTCTCATCTTTTCCATAGCTATTACATCTTTAGGGTCCTGAACCACACAAATCAAACTTCTGTCCCTCTTTTGATCTTCGCAGATATAACAGGGATCTTGATCTGTAATATGACCACAGACTGAGCAATACATAAGATTCCGCTTAGCATTAACAAGTGCTTTTGCAAAATCCAAAACAGTATCTTCCTTCATGCTTAATACATGAAAGGCTAATCGAGCAGCCGTTTTAGGACCAATCCCCGGCAATTTCATAAAACTGTCAATGAGCTTGGAAATTGGTTCTGGATAATGCATCGAATTCCTCCTAAAAATTTCAAAAGAAACCCCCTGAATGGAAGTTTCTTTTGAACTTGCTTAAAACATACCCGGAAGGTTCATTCCCTTAGTGAATTGTCCCATCGTTTGGTTTGTCAGTTCTTCCGCCTTTTTCAAAGCATCGTTAGTCGCAGCCAGCACTAAATCCTGAAGCATATCGATATCATCCGGATCGACAACTTCCGGTTTGATGACTACATCGACTATTTCTTTATGTCCAGTCACGATGACCGTCACCATTCCGCCGCCAGCAGTTCCTTCAACCTTTTTTTCACCTAATTCTTCCTGTGCCTCTGCCATCTTCTTTTGCATCTTTTGCATTTGTTTCATCATGTTCTGCATATTACCGCCGCGCATACCCATTCTTCTTACCTCCAATTATTCTTTAATTTCAAGTAAATCATCGCCGACTAATTTTCTAGCCTCTGCTATAAAGGGGTCTTCTTCTTTTGATTCCGTTTCTTCTGGACCGTCGAACTGCTGTGTCGATATGAAATCCTCCCGCAACCTTTGCCACTGGCTCTCCGGAACTCCAGCTATCTCCATTCGGTGTCCGGTCAATTGCTGCATGATCGAGGCTATCACTTCCACGAAACGGTTATTTTCCATTGCCATTTGACAATGAATATCATATTTGAATTTTACCACAAAAGCTTCAGTAGACGCAGCAACAGGTTCTGCCTCCGTTAATAAAGCTGCCAATGATTTTTGGTTTTGCTGACCTAACTGTTCAAGCAATTCCCCCCACTTACTTTTCACAGCATTAAGATCTGGCTTCGTAGCTTGTTTCAAAACTTGATTGATCTTTCCTGCAGGTGCTTTATACGCTTTTTTAACGGCCCTTTGCGCCTTAGCCTGCTCTGCAGGTTTTTCCGTCATGGCTGCCGGGATGCCGTTTTTCTGCATTTCGAGTAATTTCTTCTCTAAATCTTCTATTTTCTGCAGCAGCTGTTGAAGCTGCCCGTTATCACTTTGATTTGGCCTTTGCTCATTACATAACTTCACAAGTGCCACTTCAAGGAAAATCCTTGGATGATTTGTCCATTTCATATCCTGCTGTGTTTGATTGAAGCTTTCAATAATGGAGTAAATCGATTCAGAAGAGATGACTTCTGCCAATTCCTTAAATTGGGGATCTATTAAAACACGCTCGAAGGATTCTGCCAGTGCCGGTGCCGTTTGATACAAAAGCATGTCACGGAAATAATAAATCATGTCTTCTATGAACCTGGCCGGGTCTTTTCCCATGGCCAGCAATTCTTCAAGGACTTCAAGTGCCACCGCTACTTCTTTATCATATATGGCTTTTGCCAGCCGGCTTAAAAATGCCTGTGACACAGAGCCGGTGACAGTCAATGCATCTTCCACAGAAACCGTCTCCGAGCTGAAGGATATCGCTTGATCAAGAAGGCTTAGTGCATCTCGCATCCCGCCTTCGGCTGCCCTTGCAATGATATGCAGGGCTTGTTCATCACATGAAACACCTGTTTCTTCAATGATTTGTGACATCCTGCCAACTATATCTTGAGGCTGGATCCTTTTAAAATCAAACCTTTGGCAACGGGAAATGATCGTTAGTGGAATCTTATGAGGTTCAGTCGTCGCCAATATAAAAATCACGTGCTTCGGAGGTTCTTCCAATGTCTTTAAAAGCGCATTGAAAGCCCCTTGTGAAAGCATATGTACCTCATCGATGATATAAACTTTATATGTAACCGCATTAGGAGCATATTTAACCTTATCACGAATGTCACGGATTTCCTCGACACCATTATTGGATGCTGCATCAATTTCTATAACATCTGATATGGAACCATCGGTGATTCCGCGGCAGGTAGCACATTCGTTACAGGGCTCACTTATCGGGGCATGCTCACAATTCACTGCTTTTGCTAGAATTTTGGCAGCACTTGTTTTCCCTGTTCCACGTGGACCGGAAAATAAATAGGCATGCGAAACCTTCTGCCCGACCAAGGCATTCTGCAACGTTTTCGTTACATGTTCCTGCCCGACTACATCAATGAATTGTTGTGGCCGCCACACCCGGTATAATGCTTGATACCCCACGGAAATCCCTCCTTCTTTTCTCCATCTTGTTTATTATACATTACTGATTTCCTTAATTTCAAAGCCTAAAAAGAAATTTCATCATTGCCTCATTTTTTTCAAGAGTACCAAGCACTTTACCTTCTTGGCATAAAAAAAAACCCACCCGATACGAATGAGTTTTTTGTTTATGTAAAATAACTGCCGTGCACCTTCTGTCGATTAGCAACCATAAGCGTTACTTAAGCAGTTAGCTCGACCCAGGCAACCCTGCGGCACATGAGAACTTCCACTTAATGCTGCTTCCTTCCGGACCTGACATGGTTCATGGAGTCCCATTGCGCAGGACCCGGGCGTCAACACCACTTACTTAAGGCAGGCCCTACAGAATGCTAACCTCGAGAAGGGATTCAACCTCGCTAGAGCGGATTGCGAGTACAGGGCACCGCTACCTCCCCGTCTAGCACGGCAAAAGTAATACCAATTTCACAGCGTCATGACGACGCATAATTCATTATACTAAGGTAACAAAAAAAACGCAAGTGTTGTTCATGAACAGTTTGATTCCAAATTTATCAAACGAAGCAAACCTTTTTTTCAACATTCGTTTTTCCTTATTTATTTTCTTCGGCAATCTTGAGTGCTTGCTCTCTTTTCAAAGTTTTCTTTCTATCCCTAAGCTCTTTAAAAAAAGAAGTCAATATCCAGCCGCACTCTTCGCCTAATACACCGCTTGTTACATCACATTGATGGTTAAAGCGTTCATCTTGAAGTAAATCCATGAATGTCCCCGCACAGCCAGCCTTTGGATCATGCGCTCCAAAAACAACCCTTTTCACCCTAGATTGCAAGATGGCCCCAGCACACATGGGACAAGGTTCCAACGTCACATATAATGTCGCATCTTCAAGGCGCCAACTGCCAAGTTCCTTGCAAGCCTCATTGATCGCAAGCAGCTCCGCATGTGCCGTCGCATTCTGTTCCGTTTCCCTCAGGTTATGCCCTGTCGAAATAACTTGATCATCTATTACGATTAAAGCGCCAATCGGCACTTCTTTCAACATCTGCGCCTTTTCTGCTTCCTTTAAGGCTAAATTCATGTAATAAACATCATCCTTCATAAAAAAACCCCCTCATATAAAGTAGGAGTAAACAGACAAATATAAGACAAAAATAAAGGTCATACTACTTGTTCTAATGAATAGTAACGCATGCGGCCTACGTGCTGCAAGTAAATTCTCACAATATAGGAGGATATACCATGAATCGACCTGAATCACCTTCTTTTGCATTGCTGATCATTGATATGATCAATGATTTTGATTTCAAATACGGGAATATGCTCCTTGAACATACGAAACTTATCGTCGATCCGATTTTGAAATTAAAAAAGCAAATGAAAGAAAAAGGTTTTCCAATCATTTATATCAACGACCATTATGATTTATGGCAGGCTGACTTCGATAAAATTATTGATAGATGTAAAAATGAAGGAAATGCCTCATTAATCGAAAGGATAAAACCCCAACAGGACGAATTCTTTCTCATCAAGCCGAAACATTCCGCATTTTATGGGACGGCACTCCATACACTACTTAAACGTTTAAACGTGGAAACACTGATCATTACCGGCATAGCTGGCAACATCTGCGTGCTATTCACGGCCAATGACGCCTATATGCGGGAATATAAATTATGGATTCCGAAGGATTGCATCGCTTCTGCATCAAAGGAAGATAATCATTACGCGTTAAAGATGATGAACCATGTTCTCAAGGCATCCATAAAAGATGGTGAAGACTTTTAAGCACCAATCGAATAAGGCACTAACCTCATGCCACCTCCAATAAACAAACTTTCATTCTCTTTCTTTATCAACCTGACAAAAATATCACTAAAGTCCCAAGTCTGTGATACAATATCTCTTGGCGAAAAACCTAATAACCGGGAATTTCAGCTTGATACCTCATGAAGGAGGACAGATTGGATGAAATCCACCCCATTTATCACCGTCGAAGGTCCAATCGGCGTGGGAAAAACATCACTTGCAAAAATTATTGCAGATCATTTTCAAATTTCATTATTGAAGGAAATTGTAGATGAAAATCCATTTCTCGGGAAATTCTATAAAGATATTGATGAGTGGAGCTTTCAAACAGAAATGTTTTTTCTATGTAACCGGTATAAACAATTGGAAGATATCGAAAAAAAGTATCTTACTAATGACCAAGCCGTGGTGGCTGATTACCATATATTCAAGAACTTGATATTTGCTGAACGAACGTTAAAGAACGGACAATACAATAAGTACCTTGAAATATTCAATATTTTAACACGTGATATGCCTAAACCTAATATGGTGATTTATTTAAATGCAAGTCTTGATACTCTTATCTCCCGAATCGGCAAAAGAGGTCGTGAATTCGAAAAAAATATATCCTCCATTTATTTAGAGCAGTTATCCGCGGATTATCGAACGTTCATGGAAGCATTTGAGAAACAGCACCCTGACATACCTGTTCTTACATTCAATGGAGATGAGCTGGATTTTGTCGGGAACAAGGATGATTTGAAAACGATAATCAGCCAAATAGAGAATGCCCTGCACAAAGGAGTAAAGTCAAATGAACTTACGAAAGAAATATAATATTCCAAACAACGCTGTCATTACGATAGCAGGGACGGTTGGCGTAGGAAAATCGACTATGACCAATGCTTTAGCCGATGCCCTTCAATTCAGGACATCCTTTGAAAAGGTTGATACGAACCCCTATCTGGATAAGTTTTACGATGATTTTAATCGTTGGAGTTTCCACCTGCAAATCTATTTCCTCGCTGAACGTTTTAAAGAGCAAAAAAAGATCTTCGAATATGGCGGCGGTTTTATTCAAGACCGTTCCATTTATGAAGACACCGGGATATTTGCAAAAATGCATTATGAAAAAGGCACGATGAATGATGTGGACTACGAAACTTATACAAGCCTTTTCAACGCCATGGTAATGACGCCATACTTCCCGCACCCTGATTTACTTATCTATCTCGAAGGTTCGCTGGATGATATCCTCGACCGGATCCAAGAGCGCGGCCGTCCAATGGAACAGCATACTCCAATTGAATATTGGCAGGAAATGCACGGCCGTTACGAAGAATGGATCGATCAATTCAACGCCTGCCCTGTCCTTCGGTTAAATATAAATGAATATGACCTTATGCAGGATGAAGCAAGCATCGAACCTCTTATAAAACGGATTGCCGAATATATGGAGCAAACCAAATTATTGCGAAATGTGTAAAACAGAAAAACCACCGGTTATCCGGTGGTTTTTTAATATATTAGAAAACAAAAATTCCGTTACATATCTGTAACGGAATTTATCGATATCCAATTTATGCGCTGTGGTTATTAATAAGTTATGGAGGAGGTAGAGGGATTCGAACCCCCGCGGGATTTGACTCCCCTGTCGGTTTTCAAGACCGATCCCTTCAGCCGGACTTGGGTATACCTCCGTATCAACATTTATTATATTACATGGAATTAAAATTAAAGTCAAGCCCTCTATAAAGTTTTTTTAAAATAATTTCAAACTTTTATAAAAAGGAGAATCAGCCTCTTTAATCAGAAGCTGATTCCCTTTAACTTACGGTTTAATGACTTCCACACCGCGCATATATGGACGTAATACTTCAGGAATGATAACACTGCCATCTTCCTGCTGATAATTTTCCAAAAGGGCAGCAACTGTACGGCCGATTGCCAGACCTGATCCATTTAGAGTATGGACATGTTCAGGTTTGCCTTTTACATCACGTCTGAAGCGGATATTGGCCCGTCTAGCCTGGAATGCTTCAAAGTTACTGCAAGAAGAAATTTCTCGGTACGTCCCATAACTCGGGATCCAAACCTCGATATCATACTTTTTAGCAGCAGTGAATCCAAGATCTCCCGTACACATGCTCAGCACTCGGTATGGAAGGCCTAGCAATTGAAGGACCTTTTCGGCATGACCTGTGAGATTTTCCAATTCTGCATAAGAATCTTCCGGCTTCACGAACTTCACTAATTCAACTTTATTGAATTGGTGCTGACGAATTAACCCGCGGGTATCACGACCAGCAGATCCTGCCTCTGAACGGAATGAAGCGCTGTATGCCGCATAGCTTATCGGCAGATCGTCCGTGCTCATGATTTCATCACGATGGAAGTTTGTCACCGGGACTTCGGCTGTAGGAATCAAGAAGTAATCATCACTTTCGATACGGAAAGCATCCTCTTCGAATTTTGGCAATTGACCTGTTCCCGTCATGCTTGCACGGTTCACCATATATGGCGGCAGCATTTCTTCATATCCGTGTTCCTCAACATGAAGGTCCAGCATAAAGCTAATTAAAGCACGCTCTAATCGAGCACCAAGACCCCTATAAAATACAAATCGGCTTCCGGTCACTTTTGCTGCCCGTTCAAAATCCAGGATTCCTAGATCTCCAGCTACATCCCAGTGCGGTTTCGGTTCAAACTTGAATTCCGGTAACTCTCCCCATTTACGGATTTCGACATTATCGTCTTCCGTCTCACCAACAGGCACACTTTCATGTGGAATATTCGGAATGGAAAGAAGTAATGTTTCTAACTGGGCTTCCACTTCACGAAGTTCATCATCGAACCCTTTGATACGGTCACCAACTTCACGCATTTCGGCAATCAACTGATCTGCGTCCTTTTTTTCCCGTTTCAATACGGCCACTTGCTGTGAAACTTCGTTTCTTTCACTTTTCAGCTTTTCCGTATCTGCAATCAAAGTCCGACGCTTTACATCCAGTTCCTCGAATTTACCTAAATCGGTCAAATCTTCTCCTCTAAATTGCAATACACGCTTCACTTCTTCAAAATTATTCCTTACATATTTCAAATCCAACATTTTCAGTTCCTCCTTAATAGTTTGATGATTTATCAAAGAACGCAAAAAACTCCCGTCCCCTGAAGAAGGGACGAGAGTTACCCGCGTTGCCACCCTAGTTGAAGGCGTATGAAAAAAACGCCTACCACTTATCTCGATAACGGCTTTTAACCGAAAGTATTTACTGACCCAAAAGGCTTTCCATACTCTGCTCCAGGAGGGATTCACAAAACTCTCACACCGATTTCCACCAGCCATCGGCTCTCTATAGAAAGAAATACTTGTTACTATATCCTGTCATTGCTTTCTTATATAATCAGATTGTTTTCCATAATGTACTATAATTTTACACATTACGCAACCGTTTTATACACGAAACTTAAAACCAGCCTTTAACAGTAGAAGCTACACTGCTCCATACGTCACCAAAGAATCCGCCAACTGCTCGCATTGATAATACAAACCAGTTTGCCTTTTCAACAGATTCAGCAGCTACGACGTTCACCTTAACCGGATCGCCGTTAATGTACCCGTAATCTTCTCCTTTTTTAGGAGTGACTGTGATGTAACCTAGCTTTTCACCTTTTTTGATTGGTGCAGTAAGCTTACCATCATCATTCAATTTGTTTTTATCGATCACTAAATCTGTTTTATAGTTATCTTTCTCACCATTTTCAACAAGTAGCTCGATTGCCTTTTCAGATTGGATCTTAACGCTTTTTTCCTTACCTTTTACTACTGAAAGTGTTTCTTTCCCTTTCACCTGGTAATTGGCAGGAAGGACTTTTTCCTTTTTAAAGGTTGCATAAGCATAGTTCATAAGCTTAGTGCTATCTGCAAAACGTTCGTTTTTATTAGTGGACTTCATAACCACCGTGATATAGCGCTGACCGTCCCGGATAACCGTCCCTGTATGTCCATAACCGGCAAAGTCGGTAGAACCCGTTTTCAGTCCATCTACGCCTTTATATTCAAATATCAGACCTGGCAACATCCAGTTGAAGTTCGGATATTCTTTTCCATCACGGAACTTCAATTTAGGAATGCTGGCGATCTTTAACACTTCAGGATAATCGTTTATTAAACGATAAGCAAGAAGGGCAGTATCTTTTGCTGTCATGATATTTTCACTATCTTCATTACCGGAAGGATATTGTCCTAATAAATCGGAGTTGTTCAAACCGCTGGCATTAACGAATTTATGGTGTTTCAAGCCTAATTCCTTTGCTTTTTCGTTCATTAACTTAACGAAGCTCTTTTCACTTCCGGAAACCAACTGTGCTAAAGCCACTGTTGCCGCATTTCCGGAATAGACGGCCATAGCTTGATATAGTTCCTTAACTGTATAATCTTCACCTTCCGTTAACCCAACATTCGACAAATTGGGTGCTTTTGAAAGGTCATGTACGTATTTATTTATTTTAACTTTTTGATCCCAACTGATTTTCCCATTTTTGATAGACTCCATTATGATGTACTCGGTCATCATTTTAGACATGGATGCAATCCCTAATACTTTATCGGCATTTTTTTCATACACGATTTGTCCTGTTTCACCATCAATGACGATGGCTGCCTCTGCTTTTAAACCTAAATTATCAGATTCAGCAACAGCTTCCCCCGGTTGATAGGCAAATTGCGACATAACAAGAACTAAAACAAAAGTAAAAATGAGGGTCATCTTGCTGATTTTTTTCAATTTCCAATACCTCCAACTTTTAAGCTAATCTCTATAACAAAGAAGAAACTTTATGTAATTCCCTTGACACCTTGTCTAGTTTATCACAGAAAAAATAAAAAAAATAGACAGAGTAATCGCAGACTCTGTCTATTTTAATAATAAATTTTAATGACGATTATATGTTAAATTCATTACATTGAGTAGTTCGGTGCTTCTTTGGTAATTTGGACATCATGAGGATGGCTCTCCCTTAACCCGGCACCGGTCATTTTGACAAATTGAGAGTTTTCCCTCAACTCTTCCAATGTGGCTGTGCCGCAATATCCCATACCTGAGCGAATGCCGCCAATCAGTTGGAAAATGGTATCTGAAAGAGGTCCTTTATATGGCAGGCGCCCTTCGATGCCTTCCGGTACGAATTTCTTGTTATCTTCTTGGAAGTAACGATCTTTAGATCCCTTTTCCATTGCAGCAACAGAGCCCATACCCCGATACACTTTAAAACGGCGGCCTTGGAAAATTTCCGTTTCGCCTGGGCTTTCAGTTACACCTGCAAGCATGCTGCCAAGCATTACTGCATGTCCGCCTGCAGCCAGGGCTTTAACGATATCACCAGAGTATTTAATTCCGCCATCAGCGATGATCGTTTTACCATGTTTTCTTGCTTCTGTCGCACAATCGAAAACTGCCGTGATTTGCGGAACACCTACACCAGCTACAACCCTTGTCGTACAGATTGACCCTGGCCCGATTCCAACTTTGACTACATCGGCACCCGCTTCAATCAATGCTTTAGTCCCTTCAGCCGTTGCCACATTACCGGCAATGATCGTCAATTCAGGATATGTCCCGCGGATTTCCTTCACCATTTCAAGAACGCCTTCTGAATGACCGTGAGCAGTATCGAGTACAATTGCATCGACATGGGACTTAACTAGCATTTCAACACGCTTCATTGTATCCTTAGTCACTCCGACTGCAGCACCTGCAAGTAATCTTCCTTGCTTATCTTTCGCCGAATTCGGGAACTCAATGACTTTCTCGATATCCTTGATCGTAATAAGTCCTTTAAGGACTCCATTATCGTCTACAAGGGGAAGCTTTTCAATTTTGTACTTTTGAAGAATCTTCTCTGCTTGTTCCAAGTTAGTTCCCACTGGCGCTGTGACCAGATTCTCTACAGTCATGACACTGGAAATCTTCAAGGAAAAATCGGAAATAAATCGCAAATCACGGTTTGTAATGATACCCACAAGTTTTTGGTCCTCTATATTGTTGACTACAGGAACACCCGAAATGCGATATTTACCCATTAAATGCTCTGCATCAAATACCTGGTGATCCGGCGTTAAGAAAAATGGATCGGTAATTACACCGCTTTCTGAACGTTTTACTTTATCCACCAGTTCAGCTTGTGCTTCAATAGACATATTTTTATGAATGATACCTAATCCGCCTTGACGAGCCATGGCAATTGCCATTTCAGCTTCTGTCACGGTATCCATTCCTGCACTGATGATAGGAAGGTTGAGCTTTAAGTTTTCAGCTAAGTTGACTTGAAGGTTAACATCTTTCGGCAAAACCTCTGATTTCGCTGGAATTAATAGGACATCATCAAAGGTTAAACCTTCTTTTGCAAATTTATTTTCCCACATTATTTTCCCCTCCTGCTTAAAAATATTATTTGTAGGTTATCAATAGGACATACTACTGTCAAGAAGAGAAATAAAAGTTTGATTATTCTATTAATTCGGAGGATCGCTGCAATGCCTGAAAACAATGATAATTTCGATAAATATACACCTTTTTTTTCCGCATCTTCCTCACAACTTTTTTTACAAAAATGTTACACGCATGAAAAAATAGCAGAAGCGGAAATAAAAAGTTATGATAATTGTTATCCATTTATTTACCATCTTGAACATGCTAAAACTTATTATAATCAGGCTGCCATTGCACCACTTTCCATACAACCGATCCTAACATTTTATGGATTCGCCCAATTGTTAAAGGCTTGTCTGCTCACGATCGATCCCAACTATCCGGAATCAACCTCGATGCTTGCCCATGGGGTTACTACGAGAAAGAAGAAAAAACAACAATATGAATTTTTAAAGGATGAAGTTAAAACGCAAAAGAACGGACTTTTCACCTGCATTGCCGAGAAGTTATTTCATATCAAGCATTTGGAGGGTGAAAAATTTTCCATGGGGACGCTGATAAAGGAAATACCGGATATGCAAAATTTTACATGGTCAATTTCCAAGAAAAATTTCGTCACCATGTTACCCTCTTCGAATGGTTTTCAACTGCCCTCAACGACATTGGATAGCTATCAAATGACCAGCAGTCGATTGGAAGAATTTTTGAAAGCTAAAACGAATCAAGTTTACAGTATTTCAGAAGCGCCTGGGACACTGCATTTAAAAACTGATGGCATTCCTATTCATAATGCTTCTTCCCCAATACGGTATAATTTGGCGGAAAGACAGTTCATGCTATCACTCAATAAAGATTCGTCAGCTTTTTCATTACCTGAACTTTTGATCCATTATTTGATTTCTTATAACCTTAGCATAATAGCTCGTTATGAAACAGAATGGTGGGCAGAACTGATGAAAACCATGCCCAATGATGATTACCCTTGCATTGTGCAATTCCTTAAAATAAGCCAAGCTAAGGTGCCATTTTTAATTTTTGAATGGATTAAGTCGGAGAGGTTCCACTTTTGATCCTCCCAACATCCAATTGGTCGATTGATCTGCCCCGAATGACGAAAAAAGACCAGCTGGATGGCTGATCTTTTTAAATGGCTTGGCGGCGTCCTACTCTCACAGGGGGAAACCCCCAACTACCATCGGCGCTGAAGAGCTTAACTGCCGTGT
>NZ_JBHTYI010000055.1:0-9144 GCF_043656335.1 Peribacillus sp. NPDC056705
AGTCAATACGATATATTATAATAGATATATGAATGAATAGTTAATCCTGATATATATATACATATAGCAATGAAATGAAAAAAGGGTGAATAGACAAATTATGAATAAACTAAACCATGTAAAAAATATTCAGACTGTATCTTATGAAATGGGGGAAACGGTGTATGTTCTCCAAACATGTACGGAAGAAGAAGACCCGGAGAGTTTTTACTACTTTAAACAATTTGAAAAAAAAGAAGGCGTGATTTTGGAAGTAATCGAACACCCCCGTCTCCAATATCGGGTAAAATTTGGCCAGGCGGAAGCAGTCTTGTATCATGAGGAATTGACGAATGGGAAACAACGGGATGTTCCCATAACAGAAATGGATAAGCAAGAAGGATGGGAGGGGGATAAAGTGGAATGGTATACACAAAAAGAAGTAGCGGATTTATTAGGCGTATCCAAGGCAACGGTCTACCATTACGGAAAGCAGAAGAAAATTATTAAAATTTTGGACCCACATCGATTACATAAAGAGGCCCGTTATGAAAAAGCGGAAGTGGATCGATTAGTCTATGAAAAGCAATCTTTCCCTACTGGTATGAGCCCTAATGAGGTTGCAAAGAGATTGGGATTAACTGTTCAAAGTATTTATAAGTATATTCAAGATGGTGCAATAAAAGCTGAGGCTGTACCTTATGGTGATGAAAGAATCACTTATGTAATTTCGGAAACAGCCTATCATGAAGCAGAGAAATCACTCAAACCATCTGAAACACAGCGACCAAAAAAATATGAATATTATGATGCGAAAAATGATATTGCTTTGTATCAAAGATTTCATTCGAATAAAATACGAGAGGCACGTGTGATTCGTAATGAAGAAAAAGTATTTGGTTTTTACTTACCCAATATCCAAAAGTTGTTGACATATGAAGAAGGAATTAATAATTATGCCTTAAAGCCATCATACTCCATCCATCAGACTACTTTGGATTATAAAGGCTACGTTGAACTTCATGTCCCAAAAAATGAAGTTGTATTTTATCCATTCCTTGACTATTTATATGAAATTTGGGGTATGGAAAACATTCGAATTAGAGAACAAAATGAAACAGTTTTACTCTACGTCAGGGCAGGGGAAAAGCCGTTAATATCTGAGGTGTTTGGTATTGCTGATATTTTGCCGTACTTAATCAATGGAGAAATACATCATGAAGATGATATTTTGATATTGCGTAGTTCCAATAGAAAAACTAGTTTTGAGTTACCTATCGAATTGTTAGAAACAATTTCAGATTTAGCTGAACAAGAAGGGATTAGTATCAGTAAATGGGTTGAGCAAAAATTATCTTCGATAATAAAATAACTATATAAAAGTTTTTTATAGCGAAAATGGTGCAAAGGCAATCTCATCTGGATCCTACAGGCTATACTTTAAGGCCCTGAATGATTTGATCCTGACTTCGGAAAAGGTACAGAGTCGGCATTATCTAAATTCCGGAAAGCAAAAATGATAGGTACAAGAAGGCAGGTAACCCAACTTTCTGTAATTTATTTACTTCATAACAAAATGGATGAATATTAAAGTTTTATTCACTATAAAACAAAAAAAGCCTTTCAATTAAAGATATACTACAAGTAAAATGCTAAGCGAAGAATACTTAGAAGAGTTCGCTAACATTTTTTTTCATCTGAGTTCTCCTGAAATATGGAAGTCTCTTTTTTAGTTAATGTAAATATTCGAAGAAATTGTTGTTTGAATGGAGCATAGCGGGATCGAACCGCTGACCTCTACACTGCCAGCGTAGTAAGGATAATTTTCTATAGTTTACTAAAGCATCCAAACATGGCTTTATATCATGGTTTATGAGGTGTTTATCAGTTTTGAAATGAACTGTAATTTCCGGTGGCTTTCTATAGTTTGTGACCAAAATGTTGCCAGTGATTGACCAGTAATTTGATGTGAAAACTGTATTTTTCGTATAGGAAACAGTAAAATTTTGAGATGTGATGGTATGCTCAATATAAAATATAGCCTTCTTTGGTTAGCCGTCAAAGAGGGCTTTTTTATAAAAGTAATTGTTGAATGGATAATACCTATTACCCAGACGGGTGTGCGACCTATGCTTGCCCGGACATCACAACAAAACTACAAGCGGGCCAAGGAGAACAAGGCTAAGGCCGAGGACAAAGAGAGGATCCCAAGGCAAGGGATATATGTCTCGTGGCGAGGCCAAGCCCAAGCAGGCCCAACAATCATTGGCTTTTTTATAGGTGAATGGGGGCCATCTAAGTAAATTAAGGAAGGCAGCTAAATACCCACGAGTAGCAACCTATGCTAGCCGACAAGTACCGTACAACTCATCACAGGAGGAAGGACATGTTTCTTTTTAATTTTACATCTGATATATTAGGACTGAAAAAAATAAAGTAATGCCCAAGATACTAACTTTCCTTCTTATGTGGATTACCTCATTCATTCGTTTCGTCAGATTGAGACGCGATTGGATTTATTAACCCTTAATGAATTTTTAGGGCATGTTTATATTGCAACACATTCAACATTCTAATCCTGGCTCAGAAACTTTGAGAGAATAGAGGAAGAATGGTTCAAGATAAGTGGTGCAGAAAATTATCTAATTTTACTAAAAGGAAAAATTATGGCTGATTATGGTATATGGTCTGGAGCTGAATTGGGAAGACTGTTTAGAAGATAAAGCAAGGTGAAAAATATCTCCTCCCTCATTAATTTGCGTTACTAACAGGTGAAGATTGCAATTAAAATCTCATAACATGGATGCGCTTTATACAGCTTTAGATTGTACCAAATTATCTATGGAAACATACTCCAGTACTTGTAGATAAAATGGAAAAGACAGAATCTAATAAGATGGCAGATGAAATTTTAATGAAAATCTTCCGCCATTTTAGTGCAATGATAAATCGAACCAAAAACATTAATTTTAATCGACAATTAAGTACATCAGAAAAAAATACAATTGTATATAATAGTTGTTTTCTCGAAGAGTAAATAATGAAGAAATAGAAGGTGTAATTCAATGTTAGAAGTAATAATACCGTTTTCAGAATATAATGATGATACTGAGGCAATTACATTTATTCAGCATTTAAAAAGTAAACAAAAAGAATTGAAATTGGAAAATGCATCTGTTTATTATAAGTTTCCAATGTTTAAAGAATTAGATGAAGATGTACAATCTCCAAGTTTTTTTATTGTAAGCCCATACCATGGAATTATCATTATTTCAAAAGATAACAGAAGCCATAGGGTTTTAGATCACGAAGACCTTGATGTTATTTATGAAAAGACAGATTCAATATATAGTTTTATTTTATCGAAATTGATAAAAATTTCTGGTTTAAGAAAAAAAAGAGCGAGAAAAGAACTAAAAATACCTATGAGTACAATTATTTATCTTCCCAATTATAATGTGAAATTAGAGGAGGATGAAGGAGATAATTATTGGGCAAACTCTCTATCTGAAATAGATGAAGTATTAAATTCTTTAACAGGTGATTACATAACCGAGGAAGTATTAACAGATATATATTCGGTAATTGATGGCACAAGGGCTATGCCAAAACCTGTAAAAAGGGAGTTAGGCCAAGAACACGACAATTCTAAAGGAGCTATATTAAGCAATCTAGATCTGCAGATTGCAAAATTTGATCAAAAACAAAAAATCGCAGCTCTCACAATAATAGATGGCCCTCAAAGAATAAGAGGTATGGCTGGTTCAGGAAAAACAATTATTTTAGCTATGAAAGCTGCTTTAATTCATATGGAAAACCCAGAGGCCAAAATTTTATATACCTTTTATACAAAGAGTTTGTATGATCAAATAAAACAATTAATTACAAGATTTTATCGAATGTATGAAGATCACGATCCTAATTGGGACAATATTCATATCTTACACGCTTGGGGCGGAAAAACAATAAATGGTGTTTATTATAATGCTTGTATTGATAATGGAGTTACGCCCTTAAATTTAAGTGAAGCAAACTTTGGAGCAAAAAAAGCACAAATGAATAGTTTCGAATATGTTTGTTTTGATCTTTTATCAAGAGTTAATGGGAAAATAAAAAACAAATATAACTATGTACTAATGGATGAAGGACAAGATTTCCCAAGTTCTTTTTATTGGTTATGTAGAAAATTAGCTATGAATGATCAATTAGTTTGGGCTTACGATGAATTGCAAAATATTCTAAATATAGAACTTCAAGAGACTATGGAACTTTTTCAGAATGAATTTGGAGATAAGGGTATAAATCTTTCTGAGTTACAGGAAAACCATCCACACCAGAATAATGACATAGTTCTTCATAAAAGCTACCGTAATCCAAGAGAAATATTATTGGTAGCTCATGCGCTTGGTTTTGGTTTATATAATGATAAAGCTCTTCAAATATTAGAAAATAAAGAGCATTGGGAAGACCTAGGGTATGAGGTATCAGAAGGTAATTGTATAAAAGGTGAACACACAGTAATTCATAGGCCAAAGGAAAATAGTCCTTCAATTATTTCAGATCATTATACTCCAGATGAAATAATAAAGACTTTTTTTGCAGCCACTATTAGTGATGAGGTTAAGTGGTTAAGTGAATCAATAAAAAAAGATATAGAAGAAAAATTATTACCGGAAGATATAATGGTAATATGTTTAGATGATAAATATGCAAGAACATATTTTTCTGAATTAGAGATTTTGTTAGAGAAAAACAGGATATATGTAAATAATTTGCTTAATTCTTATAGTGGTGACAACTTTACTATTCAAGGGAAGATTACTTTAACAACTGTATATCGTGCTAAAGGAAATGAGTCTGCAATGGTTTATGTAATAGGTGCTGACAGTTTAAGCAATAAAAAATACGATATTGTTTCAAGAAATAAAGTTTTTACTGCTTTTACACGTGCAAAAGCATGGTTGAATTTTTCTGGAGTGGGTCAAGGTTTTTATTATTTAATAGAGGAAATGATTAATGCTAAATCTAATATTCCAAATATGGTTTTTGAATATCCGGGTGTTGAAGAAATTAAGACACTTCGAAGAGAACTTGCAATTGAGAATGCAGAAATGAATAAAAAGCGCGAAAAACTGTTAGAGCAATTGGACGAAATTGGATTAGATAGAGCGACAGCTTTAAATCTTTTAAAAGGTGAAAGAGACAAATGACCATTGCGCCTTCTAAAATTTTTGTGGACTATAAAGAAGCCAAAAAGATATTAAAGAAGTTAGAAATAGGTTTTATTGAGGAAAGAGAAAAAGCAAGGTCTCTCCGTAAGACTGATTTATCAAGGGGATTTATAGAGCATTCCTACAAAGATGATTATAGGAAAATATATAGGATTGCTAGAGATAATTTAGATTACAACTTATTATTACCTGAGGACGGTTCATTTTTTCAGTTTGGTTACGAACTAGATGAAAGTGAAAGAATAAATGATATCAGATATGCCTTTTATGAAGCACCTTCAAATCAAATCAGCTACGAGGAATATTTACACGATTTAGATTTAGATATAAATGAATGTGGGACGATGTTTTTTGAGGAGTATTCGCAGTTCGTCACTGAAACAGAGCTGAAAAATAATGTAACGAGTATTAGGTATGATTTTAGCATTGAACAACGAAAGGAATTGATTCACCCAGCTTCACACATTCATGTTGGGCAACAAAATGAAATAAGAATACCACTTTCTTTTATAATGACTCCTAAACATTTTGTAGCATTCATAGTAAGACATATTTTTTGGAACAAATGGAGAATAGGTATGGATGATCCAGAGTTTAGGGAAGTTTATTTATCGAATTATTCGACAGCAACTTCATTGGAAGAGGAATTATTTTCAAGAAATGAAAAGCGTGATATTTTTTTAAAATTCAATGCATAGAAATGAGACTCTATTTTTGGTATCGAATAATCAAACATGTACTGTTTTGCAAATTTTATAAGAGCAAATCTTCAATGGCTAGCTTTTTAAAAATGATTCAATAGATATATTAAGAGCCTGTTTTGATTAATCCTTCAAAACAGGGTCTTCTTTTTTGTTTATCAAGGTTATTAGTGTTTGCTTTAGCCTTCTTTCGAAGCTACAGTAGTTGGCAAGAAAGTGAAGCAAGGATCGATTCAAGAAAGTAGCTTGTATTGATTTGATCAAACTTCGTTTCAAAGCTACATAATAAATTTTCCCTTTCAATAAACTTATCTACTCCATTTATTATACAACTTAAATTTTACAAACAAAATCCACTTAAAATAGCATTTTTAATTGTCTACTATGAGTGTACTCAAAATTTACATTTATAATTTGTGTTATTGTAACATTGTGTTAATGTGGATTTTTACTTGTTTCAACTAAAGGGCTGAATAGAGAAGGAAACAATTAACAACAGATAGAATAATATTTTGAGGTGACTTTAGATTGAGAAAATATGGTGTAGCAATTCTTTATCTATTAGGAGGAGGACTGTTTTTAGCAATTGGTTATTCAAGTTTTGCTCAAGATCTGCTAGAAGAGCTTTCTACTCAAATGAATAATCCTGAATTGTTAATTGGATTTGGTTATATCTTTCTGATTGTTGGCATTATTCATTTCTTAATAAACAGTCTTAAAAGGAAATAACTAGTTAACTTTCAGATATTACTAACAAGCTCATAATTAAACAAAAGGGTGAATTACTTCTATATGGGGCTGGAAACAGCTCCTTTTCTTATAGAACTAACGGGTGCGTTAGCTGAAGATCGGGGCTGTCTTTAAGGCAGCTTTTTTCTTATGGAACTAACGGGGCAGGTTAGTTCCATACAAGATGGAATATTTTTCTTGAAGTATTATAAAGGGTTTTTGATAAGATGTCTTTATGGAGAAGTCGTTAGCCAATTTACGAAAAAGGATATGTTACAACCAATGAATAAAGATAATAATAATGATTCATTCAGAGATATGAATTTATTTAATAAGATATTTGTTGTTACAGCATTAACATTACTTGTTATCCTGGCCATATCTTTTGTTTTAGGGATTTTTTTCTTAGGCATTGCAGGTTTTTTCAGTTTATTCGGAGTACAGTATGAATCTCTTTATTCACTATTAATTTTTGTTTTGTTTTACTTTCTTCTCGGTTTTATATTTGATTTATTCTCTATTGCCTTCATCAACTTAACATCACAATACGTGTTAGGTAAATATAAATTATTTATTACACGTATGATCATTGATTGCACATTTAATTGGTTGTCATTACACACAGTAGATGAATTCATGAATAGTATTACCATTCCAGTGACAACAGAAATCGGTGCTGTTCTATTATTCTTCTTTATTGAAGTTGCCTTTGATGATAAAGAAAAAATAAAAGGGAATTCAATATCCTGAAAAACTCGCCAGATTCATACGATTAAGGGGCAGGATAGTTCCTTAAGGAATGGTACAATGAAGGAAATTAAAGAGGTGCAAAAATGCTTTTAAACGACTTTATGGATGAGAATTTCCCGAACTTAGAACTTAGACCACCCTTGTTTTATAGTTGGAAAATTGGTATCCGTTTTGAATTAGGTGTGGAATATGATAGAGAATATGATTATGAAAATAGTCCATATCTACAAGGCGTATATAAAAGGGCTATCACTTTATTTAAGTCCGTGCATTCTAATAACGATGATATTTATATAGTAGTTGACGTAAACGATTTTGCAGATGGTTATAAACATAAATCAAATACTTTTTCTCGTTATATTAAAGAGAAATCGGTCTTATATGGGTTAAACCAAAAAACAATTCCTTATGTTTTTCCTGACGATGATGAAGAAGGAACATATAAAACACATAGATTTACTTTAAAATGTAAAACGTCTGACTTAAAATACGTTCCTATGTTAAAAGCAATCTGCAATCAGGATATGGGTATAAGACCAAGTATTTTTAATAGGGTCTATTTTATAAACATCAACAGGAAAACTATATTTCACGTTTATGATGACAGGGGTTGTGATTTATTGGCGACCTCGCCCGAAACAATAAGAAATGTTTATGACAAATACAACGATTGGATATTAGATTACGACAGAAACGAAATAGACGAGATATTCAACTAAAGGATGTCTCCTTAATGAACTACCATGAAAATAAGTTTCTTTAAAAATGAAAAATGACAATACTTAAGAAGACCCTGCTCAATCGTTTAAAAAAAAAGAGGAGAGCGTTAATAAATTAGCCTATAGATTAGGGTTGACTGGATTAAGGTCAGTATCAGTATTGACACTTCCTAACCATTTTCATTCTTTGTGGTGAATCGTCGATTTTTGCGATTCATGGATGGCTAACGGGGCAGTTAGTTGAAGAACAAAGAATTACCAGGTTATACTTTAGTTATATAAAGCAATAAAGCTTTAAACGAAAACAAAGGGAGAAGGTATTTATGGTAGAACTAAAGTATTTTGAGCGTTCTGATTTCAAAAAACTTATCAGTTGGATTGATTCACCTGCATTCTTACTTCAATGGGGAGGTCCAGGGTTTGATTATCCCTTGAATGATAGTCAATTAGAAAAGTACATTGAAAATGCAAATAATGAAAACGCAGAAACTATGGTCTATAAAGTAATTGATAATGAAACTGGTGAAACTGTTGGTCATATCTCATTGGGTAAAATTGATAGAAAAAACAAATCTGCAAGAGTTGGAAAAGTATTAGTTGGTGATAAAAACACAAGAGGTAAAGGAATAGGTCAGCAAATGATTAAGGAAATCCTTAAAATCGCATTTGATGAACTTCAACTACATAGAGTTAGTCTTGGGGTATTTGACTTTAATGTTTCTGCCATCGCCTGTTACGAAAAAGCAGGATATATAAAAGAGGGTTTACTTCGTGATTCAAGAAAAAATGGTAATGAATATTGGAGTTTATGGGAAATGAGTATTTTAGAAAATGAATGGTTGAAAACCAAAAACGTTTAGTCGTATTCAATGTACAAAGGGGGTAGCTGAGGCACCTCTATTTCTTATTTCAAAGTTAATTTGTGAAGGATTGTACTTAAACTACCATGAAAATAAGTTTCTTTAAAAATGAAAAATGACAATACTTAAGAAGACCCTGCTCAATCGTTTAAAAAAAAAGAGGAGAGCGTTAATA
>NZ_JBHTYI010000055.1:9243-11605 GCF_043656335.1 Peribacillus sp. NPDC056705
AAATTAGCCTATAGATTAGGGTTGACTGGATTAAGGTCAGTATCAGTATTGACACTTCCTAACCATTTTCATTCTTTGTGGTGAATCGCCGATTTTTGCGATTCATGGATGGCTAACGGGTGCGTTAGCTGAAGATCGGAGCTGTCTTTAAGGCAGCTTTTTATTATGGAACTATCGGGGCAAGTTAGTTGTATAAGGAAAAGTAAAAAGGTCAATTTTTCCAATGGATTGTGATAATATAAATTTAATTCTTATTATAAGAGGTGAGTTTAGTTGAGCAGAGTTGAGCAGAGTACAAAGTTAGATATAGAAAGAATTATTTTTATTGGGAGAACCTTTGAAGAGTATCTGGATATGTTTTCTCTTTGGGTAGAAGAACTAAAGGGAAAAAAAATACTGGATTGTCCAGCAGGGGCTTGTTCTTTTACTGCTGTTGGTAATAAATCAGGTTTAAGTGTAACAGCTTGTGATATTGCGTATTATCATTCGAGTGAAGACCTAAAAAATAAAGGTCTTCAGGATATTGGACACGCTATGGAGCATATGCAAAAAGCAAAAAGTAATTATATTTGGACTTATTTCGAAGATATAGAAGGTCTTAGAAAACATCGTTTGAATGCTTTAAAAGATTGTATTAAGGACATGGAGGAATCGAGTGACCGATACGTTCCCGTTACTTTGCCTTCTTTACCGTTTAAGGATGGAGAATTTGATATTCTTCTTTCTGCACATTTTCTATTTATGTATGCTGACCGATTAGATTACCAATTTCATATAGAAACGCTAAATGAGTTATTGAGAGTTACTAAAGAGGAAATTCGTATTTTCCCTATAGTTGATTTGGAAGGTAAACGCTATGAACATTTAGATAAATTAATAAGTTATCTCGCTGATACTGGATGTACAGTCGAAGAAGTTAAAGTGCCATATGAATTTCAGGCAAATGCTAACTCGATGTTAAAAATTAGAAAAGGGTAAAAAAGAAAGGGACCATGTTAAACGTTGTCCCTTTCTTTTAAATAAACCTTATAGAACAAACGGGTGCGTTCTGAAGATCAGAGCTGTCTTTAAGGCAGCTCTTTCTTATGCAACTAAAGGGCAGTAAGTTGAAGAAGGTTAAATAATTTATTCATAGAATTATATATATACAATAGAATGTAACAATTCACCAAAACGTTACAAGGAGGTTTATTTATGAAAAAGGAATCAGTTATAACTCTTGGTATTGCAGGAGCTTTAGCATTATCAATCGGTTTTGCGACAGACTTGCAAGGTACAAAGGTATTTGCACAAACTGAACAAACAAAAGTAAAAAATGAACAAACAAGCACTAATAATGGAGACCAATACAGATATGTTTCTAGAGAGGAACAAGACCGGGTTGAAGGTATGATAGCTGAAGGAAAAGACGTTTACACATTTATATCAGTAGAGGAGCAAGAAATGGTGGAAAATAGTTCAGCTAAACAAGGGTTTGTTCCGCAAGAAAATGGGACAGGTTTCTATTTTATAAAAGTGAAATAAGACTAATTTTTAGTTAGGTAACTAATGCATGCTTTACTTCAATAATAAGGGTTGCTGCGGCAGCCTTTTTCTTATGGCACTAAAGGGGCAGGTTAGTTCAACAAGAAAAAAATGAATATGGTAAAATTATGAAAATGAGAAATGGGTATTGGGGGAATAGATTTGAAGAAAACTATTTGGGCTTTAATGTTTGGTTTAATACTAATGGGTTGCTCGAATACAAAACAAACAATCAAGGAAGAGAAATGGGAAGAAAGTGCTCAATTTGTTAGAGAAACTGTGGTTACTGATGATGGACAAAAAGATGATATTGTATTTCGCATTGGAGATAATGGAAAATTTGGGTTTGGAGAGTACGGACCTTTTATCGCTGGAGAGTCTCAAAAATATATGTGGCATTTTTGGGGCGATGAAAAAACGCTAACAAAGCCGTTTAAAGTAATCGGAGTTAGTAAAGAAACTGGCGAAGAAATAACGGTTTTTCAAATCCCAGCACAAAGCCTTGCTCCTAATAATGGGGCAGACCATCATTTACCTTCAGCAATGATGTTACCAAGTTCAGGATTATGGAAGTTAGAAGTCTTTTTTGGTGATAAACTGTTTGGAAATGTGGTTGTTAATGTAAAAGAAAAGTGAAGAATCCTTTTGACCTAAAGGGTGCTTTACTTCAATAAGGCAAGTTTAGTATCCCTCAAAAGGGAAAAACCCTGGTGAATAAAGTAAAAGAAAAGAAGGACCCGATTATGAAGTGAACCCAAAAAGTTAGACACTTTATTTACTTAGGCAGCCTTGAGGGCATGAACCCGGTAATCTACCGGGCTCATGCCTTTTAATTTTA
>NZ_JBHTYI010000056.1:0-10133 GCF_043656335.1 Peribacillus sp. NPDC056705
TACGAACCACTTATAAATGCTATACCAAAAATAATACGAAGCATATAAAAGCAATACCAAAATCTAATAACATCTGCCTCTTATTTTCCTTTTTTAAAAAACTTTCAAATCCATCTATTATTGAACCAATTCCAAATAAAAGAATTATATAGTTCATGAAATTAAAATTAACATTAATTATAGCTAATATTAAAATTAAGCCCATTAATATCCTCATTAAATATCTAATCAGTATAAATGGTTTAGTACTTTTAGTACTTTCTCTTTTTTCAAAAAACAATCCCATTACATATTTCAACTTATTTGACACTAAATTTCCCCCATAAACTACAAACTGAATTTAATAAACTATACCATAAAGCAAACGGGTCTTCGTCAACTAACCTGCCACGTTAGCTTAACAATGAAAACAAACTACAATACAAATACCATAGAAGCCATAACTAAAAATGGAAATAAAACAATTAGCAATATTGATACTCCTGTCTTCCAATTATTTTTTATTTGAAGTAATTCCTTCTTAGCCTTTTCCTTATTTTTAAGCGACCATATAATAATTCCGACCCAATAAATTGCTAAAAATATATAACTTGAATTATCCATAAAATCACCTCTTATAACTATTTTCCGTAATCACTGTTTAACAATCATTCTTTCACAAATCTGCCCCGTTTGTTCAATAAGAAAAAGCTGCCTTAAAGACAGCTCAAATCTTCAGCTAATTCACCCTTTAAGATTAAGTTATTTAATTATGTATTTTATGGACCCTACAATTTATTTGTAATTTTATCTGTTAATTGCCTTATTGATGCTGCAATAAATATTCCGAGATTGGAAAATCAGATTACCTTGGCTTTTTATCTAGAATAAATGCAATAGTTACCACTAAAATCACTAGAAAGATACCTATGCAGGCAGTAACTATGCCTTCTATTTTGTCTTTTGCATAAAAACAAATATATGTATTAAAAGAGACAAAAATTAATAACTTTGTAACTAAGTTAATTGTATTTATTGCTCTCACAGTAAATCACATTCCTTAATGGTGAATTAACGATATCAAATTAAAATAATTTGAACCTTTAAGAAAATAATAACAATAAAGAGTAATTATTCATAAGTGTAAAATAATCCATTTCCTTATTGAACTAACCTGCCCCGTTTGTTCAATAAGAAAGGCGATCCTTCCTTATTACACCCTATAGATAATTAACGAAGTGAGTTAGTTGTCTTTTTTTTTAATCCTTTAATTGTTGTATAAATAGGATATAACAATAACAAACCTCCAAATAGCAATATCCCATATTCTTCATTAAGAAGATATTTATCTAATAAATCATTCAAAAATAGATTTCCTATTATGATGAAGATTAGACCTGATGTAAAAAATATTAAAGACGTGTTGAAAAAACTTTTCGTTTTAAATTTCTTGTCCTTAAAACCATTAATTAAGCCTAAAACCACAGACAAAACAAGTAAATCAGTGATATTCATATGCCTTAACCTTCTTTTTTATTTTCAGCATAAGCGAAAAAAATTCCTTTTCATATATGAAAATATTTCCACCTTATAGAACTAACCTGCCCCGATAGTTCCATAAAGAAAAGCTGCCTTAAAGACAGCTCCGATCTTCAGCTAAAGCACCCTATAGTTTAAGTATAATATTTCACAAAGAAAAAAGAACATTCATTTAATGTGCCTTAGAGTAAAGGTTCGAGTTTCTTTAATATCACGCTTAGTTTTTTAGACATTTGACAGGATCAATTCTGATGGATTCCCAGTTTCCTTCAGAATCCTTTTTATATTGAGAATTTAATACATCTGTATCATTTGTTAATTGATAAAAGATAAACCGATAATCGGCTCCATCCGTACCAATATAATCAATGGTTTTGACGTAACCATCTTGTTTAGTAGGTAGCTGTTTTTTTATTAATTTGCACCATTCTCCATACATAATAGCAACGACTGCTTCCGCATCATGCTGCCAGAGATGATAGGGTGCACATAGGAAGTCCTCTCCGTACAATTTCATCTGTTCAATTTTATACAGGTTTTGAACTTTTTTTAATTGGACATAACCGTAATAATAAGCAAAATAGGTGACACCTTTTGATGAACCTTCGATGCTTTCTAGTTCAATGAAATAAGGAACAATACCTTTTTCATCAGGAAGTCTGTTCATCTTAATTAAATTTAGATGTCCAATTCCAGCAAACGATTGAAGATATTCATTATAGGAAACCCTTTTGTGATAGTCTTTAGTAAAAAAGTTATAAGCAATTGGATAGGGCAACTTTGCCATCCCGACAGTTCCGCAACCACCCAGCTGGTTTTGAGTGAGGTTTTCTGCCTCTCTTAAAATACTAAAGTAGTTTAAAACAGTTTCATCAGGAGTCCGAGTTAATGTTGCAGGGAGTTTAATTTCTTTGTAGTTTTTTTCATAATAGGGATCAAAAAATTGGCTGTTCTTGACAAGGGTATTTTTAATAGGGAGGCGGGAAGGACGAAAGTATTTTTCGGCATCTCTGGTACTTATTAACGAAGTTTGGTTTCGTTCAACTGGTTGACCAAATGTTTGCGGTTCGTATTGAGCACCCATAGCGAGAGTCAATTTTTTTCTGGGATAATGATTGAACGTCTGATTTATCCATTTTGTAAAGTGTTTCATTTAGACTCCCCCTTCAAGAATATACTGTTTTACCTTATTCACTTTTTTGCAAGATTATTAATATTTATGATATTTAAAAGTAGTCACTAAAATAGAATCGGACTCATTTCTTGCGCCTATTAGTTTAAGGTGAATTATTGTAGTTGTGAGAAGAAAGAATTATTGATTTTTATTCTTAGCTTAATAAGAAGAGCTGCCAAAATGACAGCTCCGAACTTTTACATTGGATGCTTGTTCAACTAACCTGCCCCGTTAGTGCCATAAAGAAAAAACTGCTGCCTTAAAGGCAGCTCCGATCTTCAGCTAAAGCACCAATTTTAGACTTTGTAAACTAATCACCTATGGCAAATATATGTTTTCTTCGCTGTAACGCTTCTATGCAAAGAAACTTTAACTCTTTAGCAAAACGTCTAACTTTTTGTTCTTTGTCCCCCCCTGTGTATTTATTAATTACGCCATCACATATACCTATTAATTCATTAATCTCGTCTCTATATAATATCGTTTCACCATAAATATTAAGATTTAGAAGTAAACCAAACTCATTATTAGAGTCCTTTTCCTTACTTAAAAGATATGAGTGTATTCCCTCTTCAAATTCTACATATGTTTCTTCCTTATACGCTTCTTTATAGGTGTTAGCTAAAATGAAATTGATTCCACACATTTACTTCTTTCTGCCCTTCCTATTTCTAACCATTTTGGCAGATTGTACTCAAGTCCCTTATTGAACAAACCTGCCCCGATAGTTGCATAAAGATAAGGCTGCCTTAAAGGCAGCTTTGATCTTCACCTAACGCACCTGTTAGTTAAAAATGACTCACTTTTTACTTAACATTCATCTGGCTTTTCATCAAGTACCCAAGAGATATTAGCCCCAAAGTCCAACTGCACGACAGGATTAGGGAAGCATTCTGGCACAAACTCCAGGTCGTAAGAAAAACCTATTGTGAAGTTCTTTATACGAACTGTATTAGTATCATTCCAAGTAGACATTGTACACAATTCTCCTTCTAACACTCTGCCAACTAAATGATAAATACCTATGTATGAACGTATTCCGCATTCATTTGTAGGATAATCAGAGAGATGTCCTGGTTTAGAAGGATTAATTCCTAGTCTACTGAATACATTTGCTACGGAAGTATCTAAATATTTACAGGCTTCCACAAAATTGTTGCAGTATAGACAACTACATACCTCTATACCTTTGTTATAAAATTCTCGGGTCTTATCAATATCAACTTCTAATAACCAATTCTCTATTTTAATCTGTTGCAGCATTTCGACACCCACTTCTTTGAAATCTCCAGCTACCCCTTTATTCGGTAAACATTTTAAAATTCCTTGTTGAACTAATCTGGCCCGTTAGTTCATTAAGAAAAAGAGCTGAAGTACCAGCTCTCCTTTTAACAATGAACAAAGCTCTTGGATGATTCATTTAGGTTCTCATTGAGGTATTTTCACTTTAAAAGATTCAAACTCGACAGGCTGTAAAGAATCCCCTTTAAATTCTAACTCTATAGATTCACCATTTTCGTCAAATTCCACTCCTCCTCCATCCGTTGGAAGTGCTAAATAAGGTGTGATCGTCAATTCTTTGACACCCTCACTGACGGGGTCAAATTTATTCTGCCCATTAAACACCATTATCCCCTTATGGCGTTTACCTGTAACAGGACCTGAATGCGAGGTGATTTCTTTACCATTTTCGTCCGTCATACGGAAATCTATATAGGACGCTCCCAATTCATCATTCAAATTCCCTTTTTCAGATGCCTCATACGAAAGCCCAACACCTGAAGGACTCAGAACTAGTTCCGAAACAGTAAGCTTAATCCCTTCTGCTTGCTGTTTATGGTTCACAGGAACTCGAACAAGCTCTGAAATTACTTCAATCGGTGTTGAAAACATCCATTTTTCTCCATTTTCACCTCGTAAAACCAAGCCAAGTTCAAATTCTTCCGGCATCTCCTCCGTTACAGCAAAATCCACAATGCCCGTGCGAACAGTTGGGCTCACCACCTTTTCATGATAGCCACCCGAAAATCCGTTAGGTGGTTGTTCACCATTAATTGTAAAATCCATACCTGCACCGAAGTAATCATCACTCAATTCTTCTTCAGATTCTACGGTAAAACCAACGGTTATATTCGTTTGATCATAAAGCACTTCATCTAAAGTAACTGAGATGCCATTAACGGTTTGGGTTTCTCCAATGGCGCTTGTTAATCCCTTATCACTTGCTTGTTTTAGCCCGAGTATGCCTGAGTCACTAAACACTGATCCAATGATTGGCAACCTGGATAAACCGTTTGCTAAGGCCGGCGATATATACGAAGATCCTACTAGAATACCGAACGCTACAACAGCTGCAGCAGCTGTGTATACAAGGGGCTTACGTTTGCTTTTTCGCTTCTCTTGCAACGACTCTTTGTTTAGGTTTATTTGATCTTCAGCTAGTTGAATCCCTCTCGAAATCGCTGTCCAAACCTCATCCCTCGGGAATTCTGGACGACTTCCCTTTGTATCAAATGAGTTTTTCATTATAATTTGCACTCCTTCCTAACTTTTCTTTTAGTTGTTTCTTCCCACGATGCAAATATGTTTTTACCGTTCCTATAGGCATTTCCATCACTTCAGAAATTTGTTTAATTGGTAAGTCATGATAATAGTATAAAATTAGCGCTGTTTGGTACGAGGGCTTAAGCTGATGTAATGCCTCGGTTAGATCAATTGGATTGCCCAGCTCATTAGGTTGATGATTCAATCTTTTTAACAATTCCGTTTCCTCAAATGGGACGATCCTTTGCCTTTTTTTTAGCAAACAATAACATTCACGAATAAGGATTCTAAACAACCATGTAGAAAAAAATTCAGGCTGCTTTAGCTGGTTTACCGATAGGTAAGCTTTGCATGCAGCTTCTTGAATGGCATCAAGTGCATCCTCTTTTTTCTCCACATAAGAGAGTGCTGTATAGTACAACTTCTCTTCCTCTAAGCAAAGTAGCTGTTCAAAGGCTTCTTTGTTGCCTGCAATTGCTTGTTGCACTGTATGAACATCATGTTCCATTCTGTACAACCTCCTTTCAATACTTAGAGTAGTTAGCGCATACAAAAGGTTTCAATTTGATTTTTTATTTTCACGTAAGTTGAAGGAGATTCTTTTTAAAAAATTCTATATCACTGTTGAAAGTGTAGGGTTTTGAAAAAAAAAAGAATCCATTTTGAAAATTGAAAAAGTGGATTCACTTCTTATGATTTATTTTTTTACTCATTTTTCCATATTTAGCGACATGTGTTCTTGAACTAACCTGCCCCGATAGTTCCATAAGCCATATTGCACAGTTTGTGTCATAACGAGACAAAAGACATTCTACATTAAATAAGCCAACGGAACCGTTGGCTTATTGTCTAAAAAATTTACAATTGGTTTTCAAAGTTTTTGCTGGAACCATCTATAGATATTGTTAAATACTTTCTAGAGGTAATAAGATTAATAAATGAAAAACATAAGGAAATCGAGGCAACAATAAATACAACTACAATGCTGTATCGCTGGCCCAGTATCCCCATCATAAGAGTTGATATCCCGAATGTTGCCATTATTAAAGAACTCTGAGCTGCATAAACCTTAGCCAAAAGCTTTTCCCTAACTAAACTTTGGATGATTGTATGAATAGAAATCATCCTTAGTTCTTCGAATAAACCATATAAACCAATAAGTAATAGAGAAAGTATGGGATTTACATTAACTCCAAATAAAAGAGTCATTAGAAAGACCATAAAGCCTCCAAGCAATAGCACATTCTGAATATTTTTGTTAATGAATTCAGATTGTCTATATGCAAGTATTCCTGCTAGAAATAAGCCTAATAATAAAGAGGTGTTTATATAACCCCACCACTCAGTTCCTACACTTAGCCTTTTGTCTATAAAAGGGTATAGAATGGATGATACCCAAACTGGACTAGCTGTAGAACCAAAAAATAGGGTTAAATGAAGGACTCGCAGCCTCTTATCTTCTGCAATTAATCTCCAACCTTCAAACATTGAAGTCATTTTACTTTCCTTTACTGATAGTTCTTCAAGTTCTTCAGATTGTTTCTTTTCTTTGACTTTAATGAATGCCAGCAAGAATGTTGATAATACATACAAACTAAACGTCAACATTAATAGCCCGTTAGAATGCAAAAATGCTGCTAATATACCACCTGCAGCCCATCCACCCATCTGAATGATTTGATGTATAGAAGACATAAGGCTATTTGCTTTTAATAAGTTTTCTTCCGAAACAAGTTGAGGTATTAATGCACTACTTGCTGGATTAGCGAAACTATCTAAAAAAGTGATAAAGAAAATAATTATATAAACCGTTTCAATCGAATCTTTAGATAATAATAATGATACATACAGGGTTAGCACAAGTAAGATACAAGTTTTAACTAATTGAGAATTAAATAAAATCTTTTTAAACTTGTATCGATCTATGAGTAGTGGTGCTAATAATCCTCCTAAAAACCCTCCAAGCATATTTATTACAGGAACCAACGAAACATAAAATAAAGAATTTGTTACATTGTAAACGCTTGTTATAATCGCAACAATATAAAAAACATCTCCAGCATTTGCTAAAGATTGTCCTGTTATCAATACATTAAATGATTTATGCTCCAATGCAAACAACCCCTCTTATTTAATTTTTCTATGAGAAAAATATTTGTTTACATTGGTTTCACTCCTTTGAGATTTTTTAGATATATTTCACTCAACTTTGTATTCATTGTGATATCGAATAATAAAAAATCTAATTAGGAAGAGGGGGTGTTTGTTTATTTATGATGGTAATATTTGTATAAACAATAATAGCACAGAAAAATTCTGTTTAGAAGATACAATAAAATTACTCAGATTAGGTTCCTTATGGAACTAACCTGCCCCGTTAGTTGCATAACGAACTCTTATTTTTCATTCCCATTCCTCAGCCAGTTTTGCGTAAATAATATGGTCTACATAATGATCATATAGCCATTCTGCTTGTCTTAATCTTCCTTCTTCTATAAAACCCTGCCGTTCAGCAAGTGCTCGACTTCTTTTGTTCTCAACAGCTATGCTAACCTCAATTCGATTTAGCCCAAGTTCTCTAAATCCGTAATCAATAAATGCCTTAAACGCTTTTGTCATTATGCCCTTCCCCTGAAAACCTTCTCCAAGCCAGTAGCCGATGCTCCCAATCTTACTTGCCTTGTTTATTTCATTAAATCCGATAGTTCCTGCTATTTCACCTTTATAAATGATAGCAACTGACTTTGGATACCCTCCAGTTTCTACTAAGCTCTGTAGTCGAGATTTTATGGTCTCAACAGTATCCTCTACTTTTTCTACGTAATCAAGCCATCCAAGCCATTCCTTGAGATAAGGTTTTGAACTAATGATCAAATTGAAAAACTCTTCAGCGTCACCCACATTGAATAACCTCAAAGATACTTCGTCATCGATTTTATGTATTAACAAAAATTCTCCCCCTGACTTATTGCCCCTATCAATTCTACACAATAATTCCATTTTCCTTCTTCAACTAAACTGCCCCGATAGTTCCATAAAGAAATAGCTGCCTTAAAGACAACTCTGATCGTCAGCTAAAGCACCTGTTTGTTAAAAAAAATTTATATTTTAGTTCCTTTATCGTTATCAAACAAACTTAAATTCCCAGAGTTTAAATTTTGTAATATTTCGATCTGAAATTTATCGGCTATTTTAAACGTAAATTTATAAATGGAGTATCCAAGAATAACACCTAATACATTACAAATTACGTCATCAATATCAACTGTTCTTCCCCGACCACCTGCTATTAGTTCAATAAATTGTATAGATTCTATACTAATTGATATAACAAAACCGAATAGTACAATATTTTTAAAACCCTTAAATTTATTCCATATTATCGGTGATAATACCCCCAAAGGCATCAATAATAATATATTTCCACCCACATTTCTAATAATTAGACTAATCATAAACACGGTATCACCGTCATATGCAATACCTATTTGTTTAATATCGTTTATAATTCCAACAAATGGAATGAGATTTAAGCCAAACTTAATATTTTGCACATTAAAATCAATCCATAAAGCTAATGGAAACAGTGTAACGGAAACAACCATAAGTATGTATAAAACAAAAAGAAAATTAATAACTTCCCTTAACCAATATACTTGTTTTTGTTTTTTTAATTTAAACCCTATTAAAATACCTCTTCCAGCCAAATAACATATAACTCCAATTCCAATAAGTAAACTACCATTAATCAAATACACTCCATCAACCCTTCCTTCCAGCTCAAAAACCCCTTATTTTACCACAAATTATACCTTTGTTGGAATTTAATTCTGTTCCGTTGATTATCACCAATAAAACCAAGATTTTATTGCGTTTCTTAATGAACTATCCTGCCCCGTTAGCTCCATAAGAAAAAGAGCTGCCAAAGCAACTCCCTTAATGAAGTAAAGCACCCGTTAGTTCTATAAGAAAAGCGAAACTTCTTCAAGAATCGCGCCCGATTGTTGAAGATGATTTTTTATGACATAGAATGCTGGTTGTGGAGTATATACATAAAGATTATTTTGAACTCCACTCATTTTTGAGAATACTATAAGTGGCTATGTCATTATAATGACCATTGATGAATTCTGCATCACGGCTGATTCCTTCTAATTTTAACCCTAATCTTTCTGGTATTTTTCTGCTTTTGTGATTTTCTTTAGCACATTGAATTTCCACCTTGTTTAAGTCCAGAATATCAAAAGAAAAATTCATTAATTCCCTTACGCAGTTTGTAATAATACCTTGATTTTGTGCTTCTTTAGCTAAGTAATAACCAATACTTGTATGCTTGGTTTTCCAATTAATAAAATGAAGCGATATCATACCAACCAAGCGTTCATCATAGTAAATTCCAGCATTAAACCCGTTATTTTCTGCGAACTGCTTTAACCAAGATGGGATTATAGTAGCTCTGTAATCTTCAGCTGACTTAACATTATCAACCCAGCCTAACCATTCTTTTAGATAGGCTCTATTACTATCAACTACTTTATAAATTTCGTCCGCATTATGTGGTTGTAAAAGAGCTAATTTGATTTGTTCATTCACTGTGTAAGTAAACAAATTTATCCCCCAATTCTTTATAAAAATTAAAGTTCTTTATAAACAAATTCTCTATACTTTATAAAATTTTGCTTTTTATAAAAGTCCTTTGCAACACTGTTCTCAAACCAATAATCTAATTCTATTAAATTTATTCCTCGATCGTTCGCAATTTCATATATATATTCCATAAGACTTGAACCATAACCCTTATTCCTCTTTGTATCCTCTATGCTAATCTGGTGTACATAAACGGACTTATATCCTTTTTTAAACGCATTTTCCGGATATTCTCTTATCTCTATCCAAG
>NZ_JBHTYI010000057.1:0-8862 GCF_043656335.1 Peribacillus sp. NPDC056705
TTCCAGGAGATAATCCATTAGTGCTTGAACTGAAGAGTTTAGCCATGCACGACGCATATCATATTGGGCAAATTGTATTCCTTAGTAAAATGCAAGGAGCTTGGCCAGAGAAACGCAGCTTTTAATGAAGCTTCATTAGCTTTACAGCTATTCCATTATAGGGGGTTTTAATGGAATAAGAACGGGAACGTCCAAATCGGACGTTCCCGGTATTTTATACCTAAAAACGACAATACTGCTTAACAAAGCCTAAAAATTTGCTCAATTGCTTATAAATAAAAGCCAACATTTTGATGCTTGCTTTTGTTTATAAGTAATTATTTTAATGGATATCTCTCTTTTTGAACCGTCCACCACGTACTTCCGCAATATTTGCAATTGCTAAGAAAGATGATGGGTCAATCTCTTCAACAATTGTAGTTAACTTAGACTCTTCAAGTCTGGTAATTATACAGAAAATTACCTTCTTTTCCTCTCCAGAATAGGCACCTTCACCATGTAAGTATGTCACACCACGTCCTAGGCGATTATTGATTGCATCACCTATCTCTCTTGCTTCATCGCTAATTATCCACACTGACTTTGTTTCTTCCATTCCAGTAATAACAATGTCAATGGCTTTAGCAGCAATTACATAAGCTAAGATTGAATACATAGCTCTATCCCATGTGTAAACGAATCCAGCAGAACCCAGTATAAATAGATTGATGAACATAACAATTTCGCCAACAGAAAAAGGCACTTTTTTACTTATTACAATCGAAAGTATTTCTGTACCGTCAAGCGCACCACCGTTACGAATTACAATTCCTACACCTACACCTAAGAAAATGCCGCCAAAAATTGTAGCAAGAAGGATATCCTCAGTGAAGGGTGGAATAGGATGAAAATATGTTGCAAAAATGGATAGCATTACAATCCCATATATAGTAGATATAGCAAAAGTTTTTCCAAACTGTTTATATCCCAGATATACAAATGGTAGATTCAATAGGAAAAGAAAGATTCCTAGTTTTATACCTGTGATATGAGAAAGCATAATGGAAATACCTGTAATCCCACCATCAATTACATGATTGGGAATTAAAAAGATTTCCAATCCAGTGGCCATTAACAACGCACCAATTGTAATAAGAATGGTCCGTTGGATAATTACCAAACGGGATAACTTTCTATGCTGCTTTTTTCGTGCTAAAACTTCCTTCAGAAAAATCACACCTTTTATTATTCATTTATCACTATTATACCCTAATATCAAATTAGGAAAAATAACTTTGAATAATAGAAGTCCTGACCTGCGCTCAGTTTGTTCCAATCGTTTTAATAAAGATCAATTTCTTCGATGTCAATATCGTTATCTTTTTGTTCAAGAATCCTTTTACATCTCCGCCTGAGATGAAAATTCCCCCGCAAAGTTATTGTCCTATAATTGTAAACACGACCATTTCTTGAAGAACTGGATAAACTGATGCAACTTCTTCCATTGACATTTTCGAATGTGATATTACGTTATTAGGTATCTCTACTCCATCTAAACCAGAAATAAGAAATCCAGTAAGACTAACCCTTTCAGCACTATTTCCACTAACGTAATAATCCTTTGTATATCCTTTACGAAGAAATTATGCCACCTCACCGTCATTTATATACACTACTTCTGTAGCTGTGTCATTTGCGGAATTATCTTTAATTTAACTGTTTTTACCTGCTTCTGGAACTCCATTGTAATATGTACCTATACAGGATTAGAGACGTATTCCCTATTCACAGTTATCAAAGGTATTATTCTTGATCCTAGTATTTTCAAATTTGCAAGGTCGAATTCCTGCAAAATTACAACCTTCAAATGTATGATCATTAATACGAACGTTTCTAATGAATCTATCCGGTGTATGTCCATGATTACCAACACCACAAGGATAAGCCGAGTTGTTTTCAATTGCTTCAAAATAGTTATCACTATTCGCTTCATTTTGTGCAGATTGTAATGTACTTTATTCATGTTCTGATGCTTTTATTTCTGTTTCAGCATCATAAACAATCTTATTCAGAGTAAAGCTGAAGCCATCGGATTTACTATTGATTAGCGCCATTATGCGGACGGAATAGATATAAAATCTAAAATCTTTTAAAATTAACCCGTGTTTTATATTGACTAAACGTTTATTCAATAATAAAATAATACTGAAAATTCAGTTAAAAATGGAGGGGTTGCATTGGATTTACATTTTGAGATTACTGGCAGTGGTCATCCTGTTGTACTTATTCATGGCGGTGGTGCTGATTTGAGGCAATGGACATTTTTGGCTTCTCTTTTATCTAAGGATTACAAAGTTATTGCTTTTGATGGACGTGGTGCTGGTAAATCACCATCCCCTATAAAACATGCAAACTATGTTGACGATGTTTTGGCATTAATGGATTACCTGGAACTTAATCAGGCAACGCTTATTGGTCATTCCATGGGCGGACAGATTGCAACTGATTTCACCCTTAATCACCCTGAAAGAGTATCGAAACTTGTATTAATTGCTCCTTCTTTGACTGGTTTTCCCTATTCAAAGGAGTTTGTACAATATCATGACAAAATATTGGAAAGCGCCCCCAATATAGATAAGATGTTGGATCTTGCCCTTCTTTCTCCAACATATCAAGTTGTTATCGATAGTCCGTACAAAGATCTCGCTGTTCAAATGCTCACGCATCATTTCGGGCGCATGCTTAAGTGGCCCGCTGATTTCTGCATGAAATGGCCTCAGCCGCCAGCAATGGGACGATTAGAAGAATTGAACCCCGAAACTTTATTTTTTATCGGCAAAAAGGACTTGGCAGACAATTTTCGGGTTGCCGATTGTTTCCGCAAGGTTCCAAACATCCGTTTCATCGAACTGGAGGATGCCGATCATATGCTGCCCCTCACCCATTCTGAAGTTTTATATCAAGAATTCACTGCTTTTATGGAGGATTGAAGTTAAAATGCCACGTACACCCGAAGAGAATGACCGCATTCGCCAAGCATCCAAAGAAAAAATCCGTGCTGCAGCCATGGAGTTATTTATGAAACAAGGATATTACGCTACTTCTATAAGCGATATAGCCAAGAAGGCCGGGATTTCTAAAGGGTTACTCTATAACTATTACAAAGGAAAAGAAGAACTTCTTTCTGAAATGGTCGTGGCCAGAATCAAGGAAGTGGTTGAAGTCATGGAAGAAGCGTTCACCTTAAATACACCTCGTGAACAGCTTGAACATATTATCAATGGTGCCATTGATAATATCCACAAAAAACCGGAAGTCCACCGCTTCTATCTACACCTGCAAACTCAGCCAGAGGCTGATGAAGATTTGATAAAATACAGTCATCTCATAATTGAAGGAAATGCTAGACAATTTGAGTTTCAATGTAAGATATTTGAAAGTATGGGGGAAAAGGAACCAAGGAAACGATCGTTATATTTTTCATCTGTGCTACAAGGGATTATGTTGACGATTTCCACCTATCAACATGGGTTTCCGGTAGAAGAAATAAAGAACCAGATTATAAGGGAGTTTTGTAACTAGTCTACCGTTTGATAGGCCATATCTTGAATGAAGATTAAATGAGGAACTTCAGCAATCGGGCGTTAAAATGGTCTTAAAGAGATAGAAGTGAACACAAAAAGGTAGACACTTTATTTAATTAGGCAACCTTAGGGCATTAACCTGGAAATCACATATCCTGCTAGGACGAAAAAAAGGGGCTGACCGCAAAATGATGTTTCAGTCATTTTGGGCAGCCCTGTAAAAAATATTTTCTGAAAATTTCCCGTTCACTTGGTTGTTTACCTATTTCTGCTTCCTTTCTAACATCTGTAAGCTTGTAGAGGACACCCTCGACTTCTATGGATAAATATTCATACTCCACCACGATAAACGATGTAAAAATAACCTCCTTCGCCCTTCATAACACTTCCTCTTTACCATTATGTACACACTTTGCTGATATTCATTTATAATCAGTGCTTCCTTTAAACCATCGAACAACATTTTTCATTAACAAAGGCTAATAATATAATTTATATAGTTTGATTCTCGTAAACGCTTTCTTTTTGCTTGGTTGCAGAATTTTCTTCCTTCCCAAATGGATCGTACATTTTTTCCCGAATAAACAGTGCAGGAATTAACGCTGATACCACATACGCAATAGCAAGTGTAGCCAATCCGAACCCAATTGAATAGGATTCCGCCATGATACCAATGAGAAATGGAGCCATAGCTGATCCGACTCGACCAACATTATATGATCCCCCTACAGCTGTACCACGAATATGTGCAGGAAAACTCTCAGCCATGTAAGTAGCATTAACCGCATAAGGTATACCATAGAGAAAACCTAGTAAAGTAAGTAACAGAATAATATTAGACGGTGAATTATAAAGATAAACGATTGGTAAGACAATAGCAGTAGAGAAACCACCAAATACAAACAGCGTTTTACGACCGTATCGATCTGCCAACCAACCTGCAATGATTTTACCTAAGATCGCCGCTGTATATGTCCCTACAATATACCCTGTCATTTTTTTAAAATCAAAACCTAAATCAGAAACAATATACGTCGGCAGCCAAGTACCAATGCCATAATAAGCAAATTGTAAGAAGGTCGCAGTAAGACCCCAAAATATAAAAATCTTTCTTGTTTTTGAATCTTTGAAAATCGCAGCCCACTCATTTTTCTTATTACCCCTGCCCATTTGTTTTTGAGCTTGAGCCCTTTCTTTCCACCCTTGAGGTTCAGGAATTTTGAATCTGATATAAATTGCCAATAGAACAGGTACAACAGCGATAAAATAAAGAGGCCTCCATCCGTATTCAGGCAAGATTGCACCAGCCAATAAAGCCGCAACTAAATATCCTAATGAATAAGCTGCTTGTAGTGTACCTAAGATCGTCGTCCTTTTTTTTGTAGGTACATATTCAGCCATGAGCATCGTAACGATAGTATATTCGGCCCCAATCCCGATAGCAGAAATGAAACGAATAACGATAAATTGTTCATACGTTTGGGCAAACCCAAGTAAACACGTTCCAATGGAGAATAGAACCATCATCCAGGTTGCCATTCTTACCCGGCCAAACCGGTCAGATAACCAACCGCCGCCGATTCCGCCAACGGCCATACCCACTAAGGACCATGTAGCGATGAGACCTGCATCTACTTTACCTATATTAAACTCTTCCATTAGACTAGGCATCGTGATAGATAGCATGATTAAGTCCATGCCATCTACCATAAGACCTAAAAAGCATGCGACGAATACCACAATCCAAGTCCGATCTGACGTACCATTATTCATACTAAGCCCCCTTGATTTTGGATTAACTACTTGTAACAATGGTAAACATCTATTCGATGTAAGCGCCATCAATTTGAAATTGAAAAGTCATCGGATGATAGGAATCTAATGAAGACTTTATTCATCACTGCTTCGTTTTCCCAAACTAATATTGTTCAATTAACATGGTATTAGCATCGATCGTATTATTATTAATTAGGGGATTTCTTTAAAGCTAACTATAGATATCTTACTCCAGATACCACCATTAACGAGATATCTAGATGCCGACTTAGTCATTTCAAATAACCTTATCTTCTATAAACGATTTAATTTCTTCTTTATCGTACCCTAATTCCATCAGTACTTCTTCAGTATGCTCCCCATGTAAAGGGGGATGCCTCTCGATTGTGACTGGTGTATCAGAGAGTTTTAATGGTGATCCCAAAAGTTTAACAATTCCAACTGAGGGATGTTCAACTTCCTGAATCATTTTCCTTTCAAGTACTTGTTCATCTATAAAAACTCTATCTAAAGTATTGATGGGGCCGCATGGAATATTGTTTTCTTGGAAAATTCCAAGCCATTCATCTGCTGTTTTTGTTAATATCACTTCTTGTAATATAGGAATTAACTCCTCCCTATATATGATTCTTGCATTAGCTGTTGCAAAACGCTCATCCTGGGGTAATTCCTCTGCATTTATTAATGAACAAAAACGCTGGAATTGTCTGTCGTTGCCTACTGCAATTATGATCTCTTTATCTTTTGTTTGAAAATTCTGATAGGGAACTAGTGTCGGGTGCTGATTTCCATATCGTTTAGGCAGATTTCCTGTATTTAAAAAACCTGTTCCTATATTCAGCAATGAAGCAACCATCGAGTCCATAAGGGAGATGTCACAATGCTGACCACGACCGGAATGATTCCTAGCCTCCAAAGCGGCTAATACACTAATGATTGCATATAGTCCTGCATATAAATCGGCCATCGCAATCCCTGCTTTTACAGGTGCATCATCGGATGTGCCATTCACACTCATAAACCCACTCATTGCCTGAGCAAGAAAGTCATATCCAGGTAATAGTTTATACGGTCCTGTATGACCAAACCCTGTAATGGAGCAGTGAATTATTTTAGGGTTCAACTCTTTCAAGTCTTCATATCCCAGTCCTAACCGCTCCATCGTTCCTGTCTTAAAATTTTCTACGACAACATCAGATTCCTGGATGAGTTTTTTTATGATTTGAATTCCTTCTTTTGACTTTAAATTCACCGTTATGGCACGTTTATTTCGATTAACTGCCATATAATACAAACTGATATTTTCAATGTCCGGAGGAAACCATGTTCGTGTTTCATCAACGATATCCGGCCCTTCCACTTTAATAATATCTGCACCCAGATCTCCTAAAATACTTGTACAGACAGGTCCAGCCACCACTCGGCTTAGATCAAGTACTTTTATCCGGCTTAATGCTCCATTCATTGTTCTCTCCTCCCCTTTGACATTTAGAGTTTCACGGCCTGTTTTACATTTTCCAGCAAACCTTCTACCGCCCCTTTTGATACTTGGTCAAAGTCAACAATAGCATCAAACCATTTTAATAGTGATGAATCAAAGTAATTAAGTTCATCCAAGCCACTTGAAAGCAAATAACGATGGATATACTGTAAAGCCATGTATAATTTTCGATAGTTTTCTTGGGCTGTAATTTGTACTTCCGCTTCATTTAGCAGAAGACTGGCAGTGAATATATGATACATCCGGTTCATTAATTGTTTAGCAGGCAATTCCCTTTCTGGTCCATTCAGACTCATTATCCTCTTTGATTGCGATTCAACTTTTTTTGATATTTGCAGAAGAATCTTCCCAATCTGTTTAGTCAAAGAATTCGTAATCCCATCCAATCGATTGTAAAGGTCCTTAAAAAAGATTTCTCCTGCTTCATCTTTCACTAACGCTCTTACAACGTCTAAAGCAACAATATTCGTGGTGCCTTCCCAAATGGAACCCACATGAGCATCACGTACAAGTTTCGAATCTATCCAATCCTCGATATATCCATTTCCTCCCCTGGCCTCCATCCCTTCCGAGGTAGAATTTCTTGCACGTTTACAAATGAATCCTTTTAGCAATGGCGTCAAAATTCGTAATAGCTTTTCATCTTCCTGGTTCCCTTGATCGGAATTATCATAAACGGAAGCTGTGTAAAATGTGATGGACGCAGCTGCTTCGCAATCTAGCAATAGTTCAAAAAGAGTTTCTTTCATAAGGGGTTTTTCAGACAATGAGCTGCCAAATGCGACACGACCTTGAGCTGAAACGAGTGCTTCTAAAAAGCTTCTTCGCATCATCGCGCTAGAACGTACGGCGTTCGATAACCGTGAAGAATTCACCATTGACATCATTTGTTTAAAACCCTTTGTAATATCCCCTACGACATACGCAACGGCCCCTTCAAAAGTCACCTCACCAGAAGCCATATCGCGGGTCCCGAATTTATCTTTTAGTCGATTTACTTTGTAATTATTAAGAGATCCATCTGGCAGTTTCCTTGGCATTAAAAACATTCCAAGACCTTTAGTACCCTCGGGGGCGTCTTCAGGACGAGCCAAAACTAATGCTACATCTGCAGAAACATTGGAACAAAACCATTTATCACCCCAAATCTCCCAATGATCATCAACTTTCTTTGCTGTTACCGTATTTGCGCCAACGTCAGACCCGCCTTGTTTTTCGGTCATAAATTGGGCACCTGTCCATAATGTTTTCATATCAGTACTCGTCATACGAGACAAATAGGTTTCTTTTAAACCTTGATCACCAAATTTACTTAAGACCCTAGCGGCAGAGTCAGTCATGCTCATCGGGCAAGCCAAACCAAACTCGGATTGGACAAACAAATACCAAAATCCGTACTTTAACACGTGCGGTAGTTTAGTAGGAAATCCCAGCACAGGTTCATGAGACATAGCGACCAGTGCGAACTTCCCATATCCTAATGATTCCATCTCTTTATAGGACGGATGATAGGCAACTTCGTCTACTCGTTCCCCTTTTGCATCATAATTTATTAACTCGGGAGTATGCTTATCCGCCATCCGGGATAATTCATCAAGCCTTGTTCCGGCTATTTCCCCCAACTCCTTTAAGTGAGGAAGGGCCCGATTATAATTTTCTATAGAAAGATAATGCTTAAGTATAAAAGACAAATTTTGATCCTCTTCAAAAAAGTTTAATCCCTTTGTGTCGGGCATCGAACCAGAATAGGCTTTTCTTGAATTAGAGTTTATTAATTTCACGGACATATTAATCCCCCTTGTTTTCATTTTTAATAATTAATAAAGAATTTTTCCATTATCCCTCCTTTTACTTTTTTATACGGTTTACCGAATCAGGATCGTACAAGTTATTCATTTTTCAGGTTACTATTTCACTTCCTTTCAGCATTGCAATAAATTATTATTCATAATAAAGGAATCTCAATTCCTATAATATGAATATAAAGTTAGTTTTCAGAAAAGTCAATTTATTGCTCAAGAC
>NZ_JBHTYI010000058.1:0-8627 GCF_043656335.1 Peribacillus sp. NPDC056705
GTTTCTTCTATTATACAAAATAATATATAAAGAACTGAACTATAATGTTAAAATTAGTAGTAATTAATTATGAAAATTGAAATGTCATTGTGCACAATGGCTTCGATCTTTTTTCACTTAAACTGTGAAAGATGAAAAGGAGCAAAAATATATGCAATATTATTATTTTTCGTTATTACTTTTAACAAGTTTATTATGGGGTGGAAACTTTGTCGTAGGAAAATCGCTTGTCGGTCATGCTTCTCCGATGACGTTGACGAGTTTAAGGTGGATCATTGCCATTAGTTGTCTTTTGCCAATTGTATGGTGGAAAGAAAGAAAGATATTTCCGCCCCGAAGTGCAATCATTCCTTTATTTTTGATGGGAATTACTGGTGTGGTTCTATTTAATCTATTACAATTTGCAGCATTAGAGAAAACTACCGCCACTAATGTTGGATTAATATCAACATTAAACATGATTTCAATTGCTATTTTTTCATTTTTCTTTTTAAAAGAAAGAATTAATATTCTCCAAATGTTTTCGATGTTCCTTTCGCTTATTGGCGTAATACTGGTACTTTCAAAAGGAAATATTGATCTATTCCTTTCATTACGATTTAATTCAGGTGATTTATATATGATTTCTGCTGTATGCGTTTGGGGAATATATTCCGTTTGTAGCAAATGGGCAATGATAACAACAACACCTCTGATGTCTACATTATATTCTGGTATATTTGGACTTATAGTTCTTCTTCCGTTTAATTTTTCTAATTTTGCAGTGTCTAATATAAATACTTCTTTCATACAATCTATTTTATATACAGGCATTATCTCAACAGTAGCATGTATGGTACTTTGGAACATTGGTGTACAAAAATTAGGTACAACAACATCAGGTATTTTCTTGAATTTCAATCCTATTTTCACTGCGATTTTAGCCTTTCTATTATTAGGTGAAAAAATGACGTGGGTACAAGGAATTGGTAGTGGCATTGTGATTATAGGCTGTTATTTGTTCTCACATTTTAAAGCGAAAATGATTTTTAAAAAGAATCCTAGACAATCGCAGATTCAAGCATGATTTTTTTCAAAGACTATAAACGTAATATCTCTCGTGATTAATTTTCTATATATACATTAAAGCCTGTTCCAAGGTGGATACAGGCTCGTTTGTTCAAAAACATCTTACATACTTGCGTATAAAAACAAGCCTTTCTTAATTGACTTCTTTTTGGAACTTTTCGTAACCATTTAGAAAACTGCTTTTTTCTTGTCCCTTCTACTATTCCATTTGCCTTTGCAGTCCCTACACCTTTTCTTGGTGTGGCAAATATGAAATCCCCACTGTGAATAGAAAATTACTCATAGCGGATTTCGTTCGTTCCGGCGAATCGTGAATCGTATTTTTCCCACTATCAAGCTTATTGGAAATCTTGCTTTCTGAAAATTCAACGTCAAGCCGATTCCTTAAAAGCCAGCAGTAGCAACTCCAGCCCGCTGACATTCGAACTTTCACCAGGCTAATAACACAACTGATGAACTTAATGGAAAGAACATCATGTAAAATAAACACCCTTTCTCAAAATTGGCTTCAGTTTTTAGACAAAAGGCATTCGGAACGAATTAATTCCGAATGCCTTTTATGAATTTAATCGCATACATGCTTTTTTGCATTCTGCGAAAATATGGTCGCCAGATTAATGGATAATTTTTAGGAAACTAAATTTCGTCAATAATCGGAATCTCTCTTTTTAATATTGAGTCACATATAAAAGTTTATGAAATATTTTTTTCATAACCAGTGTTTTGGATACTGTCTTGTTTGAAATAAATTATTATAAATCATCGATACAAAAACTAATAATAAGGTACCTATTACAATCGGAATCAGGAATCCCCAACCAACTTGAGAATTGATTGAAACAAGGGCACTTGCTGCTGCGGGAGGGTGAACGGTTTTTGTAAAAGTCATTATAATTAATACAATAGCCAGTACCAGGCCAATAATGAATAGGCTCTTACCAAAAATGCTCCAAATGATAAGGGCTGATGTTGTAGAGATTATATGTCCACCAACAACATTACGGGGTTGTGACAAGAGACTTTTATGCGCACCAAAAACAATAACGCAGCTCGCCCCAAGAGGAGCTAATGCCATAGGATATCCTAAATAGACAGCTATAAAACTAATAATGATAATGGCAATGAGTCCACCTATGGCTGAAACAAAGGAATCCATATAATCAATTCTGTCTTTTTCTCTAGCTTCGCCCTTCATTTTCTTTAAATATGCTGTTAAACCTGCATTTTGTTGATTGCTCCAACTTTTTTCAAGACTTTTTTCGAATTCCATCATTTATGTTTTCCTCACGTTTTCTAAGTAAGCCGACAAGTCGACAAGGTTTTTACGTATTGATATCTTACAGGAAAACAATGAATTTTTAAATATATATTTGTTTGTTTTCCATAAAACAGTTAACAATCCCCCTTATGTCTGTGAATCTTTCATTATAGATTTCACCTCAATTTGTTCATAGAAATATTAATTGAAAATTATGTTTTTATAGAGACCATTATTGTTTGAACTTCACCCCATTCTATTAAAAAAGCTATATGTCCTTGTGAGGACATATAGCTTTTTATCTCTTTTGAAATTGTAATTGATGCAGATTGGCAAAAAGGCCCCCCTGCTTAAGTAAGTCATCGTGACCGCCCTCTTCAGCAATTCCTTCTTCCGTAACTACCACGATCTTGTCAGCGTTTCGTATGGTTGCCAAACGGTGTGCGATGATTAGCGTAGTTCTGTTTTCAGCCAGTTCAGTAAGAGCCTGCTGTATTATTCTTTCCGTTTCAGTATCGAGTGCAGAGGTTGCTTCATCGAGAATTAATATGGGCGGATTTTTTAAAAACATCCTTGCTATTGCAATCCGTTGTTTTTGTCCTCCCGATAATTTCAAGCCGCGTTCCCCTATTTGAGTCTCATAGCCTTCCGGAAGTCCTTCAATGAAAGTCTCCAAATGGGCTTTCCTTGCGGCTTCTTTAATTTGTTCACCAGATGCGTCAAGCATTCCGTACGCAATGTTCTCTTTTACAGTTCCTGTAAAAAGAAACACATCTTGCTGGACTATGCCAATTTGTGAGCGCAATGACTTTTTCGTCATCTCACGAATATCAATTCCATCAATGGAAATCGAGCCGGCATTAACATCATAAAATCGTGGGATCAATGAACATATAGTCGTTTTCCCGGCTCCTGAAGGCCCGACAATGGCAATGGTTTCACCCGCTTTAACTGTTAGATCAATATCTTTTAAAACCGGCTTTTTATCTTCATAGTTAAAAGAAACGTCTTGAAAGGAAATATCGCCCAAAAGGGTGGTCACTTCTATTGCATCCTTCTTATCCACGACATCAGGCGCGACATCCAGAAGTTCCGTAAAACGCTTAAAGCCGGCCATCCCTTTTGGATAGAGTTCCATCAACGCACTGATTTTGTCGATCGGTTTAAATAATACGTTAACGTATAAGACGAATGCAACCAGTTCACCATAAGAGAGCTGCCCATGAAATGTTAGCCAAGCTCCTATCACCAACACGGCCAGGGTCATAAATCTCGTCATCATGTAAATGCCTGATAAGCTAAAGGACATTACCTTATATCCAAGAAGTTTCGCTTTACGGAATCTGCGATTATTAGTAGAAAATCTTTTCATTTCATATGTTTCATTAGTAAATGATTGGACAACCCTCACCCCTGAGACGCTATCTTCCACACGGGCATTTACATCTGCAACTTCTGTATACATTTTCTTCCAGGCTTTATTCATCTTTAAGTTACTTATGACAATTAATAAAACGAGGAACGGTAAGATACAAACCGATATGAGTGCCAATTTCACATTGATCGTCAACATAATCCAAAATGAACCTATAAAAGTCATGAAGGCAATGAATAAATCTTCGGGACCATGGTGAGCAAGTTCACCAATATCGAACAGATCATTAGTTATGCGGCTCATGATATGGCCGGTTTTCGTGTTATCAAAAAAACGAAAAGATTGTTTTTGCACATGCTCAAATAATTCCTCACGCATATCAGTCTCAATATTGATACCCAATTTGTGACCCCAATACCCTACGATGAACTGTAGGAAGGTACTAATGATATAAAGGAGGAACAATCCGGCACTTACCGAAACAATTGCAGACCAATCGTCGCCAGGCAGCAGTGTATCTATAAACCACTGAACGGCTAGCGGAAATGCAAGTTCAAGTACAGCCACCACCACTGCACTGAAGAAATCAATAATGAATAACCGCTTATGCGGGAGGTAATATGAAGCAAAACGTCGAATCATCAAATTTTTCTCCTTTTCTACATATATTAAGGAGTATAATTCCATATTCAATATTCAGCAAGCATTTCATAACCCCCATTTTCATATTATGGTAAAATCATCTTATAAAACAGCCCAACCCGGCTCATGCAATCTATTAAATTAGGGAGTGAATCCAGTGTAAAAAAGATAACCATTTTAAATATCCATGATTTTAGTTTCTTAAAAGGATGGTATTCATGAAAAATACATCGTTTCGATGCCTTTGGATAGGTCAGGCGTTTGCAAATCTAGGGGATATATTTTATGTAGTCGGGTTGATTTCACTATTATATACCTTGACGGGATCTGCTTTTTATTTGAGTTTGCTTCCGTTCACTACAACGATTTTTAGGTTTTTCAGCAGTTTACTTGCCCCCCTTGTCATCGACAGGTTTCCTTTAAAAAGAATTCTTGTACAATCTCAATGGTGGAAAACTATCTTACTCGTTTGCCTAGGAATCTATATAACAATTTTCAATCATGGTTTTTCCGTTGCCGTCATTTTCTTCATCGCCTTGATTTCATTATTGGATGGAGTCGCAGCGCCGGTCAGCGCAGCTTTGGTTCCTCAATTAGTTCCAAAAGATGAACGGATGAAAGCGAATGGTTTCTTGAATGTGATCACCCAGACCATCTTTGTAGCAGGATGGCCACTAGGCTCCGTCTTATTGATAAGCACCAACAGCAGCTTCATCATTTGGCTTGCTGTCATGCTTTTTGCCGTTTCAACGATCTATACAGTTAGAATCGAAATCTCTGGGCAAACGACGGATTCTGTTGCTCCGACAAACTGGGGTTCCATTAAATCCGGATGGGTTGCGATTCACCAAATCCCAACTATCCGTACACTCATTTCCATTGATTTTATAACTACTTTAGCTTCAAGCGTGTGGGTGGCTGCCATTATTTATTTATATGTAGAACAGAACCTGCAACTTGGTGAGGAGTGGTGGGGATACATCAACACAAGCTACTTTGTCGGCATGATTTTCAGTGGATTGATCGTCATCCGTTTTGCCAAGTTACTAGAAAAATATATTGGTTTCTTCATCATTCTCGGGCTATTTTTAAGTTCACTGCTGATTTTGCTTTTTGGAACTACCAGTATTCCAGCTTTGGCTTTGCTGCTGGCATGCCTGTACGGTCTCCCGGAACAAATCAGGGAAGTGATTTACACCAAGCTATTCCAAGACCATGCAACGGAAAAGACTCTTGCAAAAATTTATGCCGTTTGGGGAGCGGTCATCAATCTTACATTTGCCGGCTCTGTCTTACTATTAGGCTATATAACGGAAACATACAGTGTCAAAACAACATTCCAATTTTCTTCCACCCTGATATTCCTTGCCTTTCTTTATGCAACGTTTAAAAGGAAGGAATTACAAGGAAAAAAATGTGATCCATCACTGTCAAGTCAGCCTTCTAACATTCCTAGATGATGCTTTTCTTTCGATTTAACATAAAAAAGGAACCTTGGTTTTTCCATGGCTCCTTTTTTATGGTTCAAGACTCCTCGAACCATATTGTCTCTCTTTAAAATCTTGCTCGGTGTGATTGGCTTGCCCCTGATTAAAGCTGCACAACCAAACAAGGAAAAAAATATCTAAAACTTCTTTTCACCACTTGGCACCCATTCATTCTATTTGATAATCCAGATATTATTATCCATAAACTCCCAATTCTGCGGAAATTCCAAACCGATCTGCCAATAAGTAGCACCTATCAGTTCATATGCATCAATCATTTCATATTTTGCGCTTATTGATCGAATATCTTCAAACCAAACGACATGATTCGAATTCTCTCTTCGATAAGAATAGGTAGGGGAAACCGCTGAAGTGTCAAAAGTTATTTCAGAGCCAGTTGCAATGGCAAGATTTTGGGCATTTTGAGCTGATAAAGCCTTAGTCTCGTGGCTTGGAATTATCCAATCATAGCCATACATAGGAAATGCCGACTGCAGTTTATACTCAGGTATAGTCGACAAAGCATAGCGAAGAACTTCGCCCATCCACCAAAGTGGGGAAATGGGTTCAGGCGGGCCAGTTGGATATCCATAGTCAATGGTCATCACGGCAACAAGGTCGGCTGCCTCTCCGATCCCCCGATAATCATGCCCGCCTACAATTCGATTATCTGGATTATCCGCTGTTTTTGCATGTACGTTCACATGCAGGATCAGTTCCTTCAACCCCTCCTTTAATTCTTTTAAAAAAAGCACATAATCGGAACGCCTGGCAGGTGGGATGAATTCGATGTCCATACTGACACCCCCATATCCTTTCTCCCTAACGAAATTAAGCATACTTTTGATTAAATTCGCTCTGAATACTGAACTGGCAAGGACTTCACCAGCCAAATCAGCATCAAAATCACCACCTTGGAAGTTCCGGATCATCAGTAGCGGCTTCACCCCTGTCTGCTCGCATTTCGCAATAAGGGGGAGATCATCACCATCAACGTATGCATTTCCTTGCCTTGTAAACGAATAAGCTACAATGGCTAAATAGGATAATTTATCACCATTCTGCTCAAGTGTTTCAAACACTACTCCACCTGAGGCCGGGAAGGCAAAACCCAGCGTAATCAATTGATTTTTGTAAGGAGACGGAATTATTATCTCCGTACCGGCTTTTAGCGAGTTTGCAACGATTCCTGGATTTGCCGCCATGATTTCCGCTGCACTCGTACCAAAACGACTGCCAATTTTAGTAAGGGTATCCTGACTTTTTATTAGATACCTCCTATTCACCGTTTTTTCATTAGGTATATACAATGCCAGGCCAGGGACCAAAGTTGTTGATTCCAATCCGTTTACTTCAATTATCCTCGATGGGTCAACTTTATTTTTCGTGGCAATTCCCCAAAGACTGTCACCCTTTTTCACAATAATGATCGTCATTAAAAGCCCTCCAAACCCCTTCAAAAAAAGTTTATGTCATTCAGGCAATTGGATAGAACGCATTATCACATTTCCTAATGATGAAATCCTGGTTTTTTAGACTTTATTTTAATTGGGATACAGATCACAAAAAAAGAGGCTGTCCAAAGGTACAGCCCCACATATAAGCCATCAGTCGATTTTCGTTTCACATTCTCCCATACATCAAAGTAAATTCTTAATATCGTAGAACTTCCCATTCTCCAAATCTTCTGCCTCAAGAAGCTGCAAAAGTTTATCTGCCACAAATTCGGGGCTTCTTAACATGCCATTCTCTTTATATTCATGAAATTTGTCTCGATCGGAAAAGTCCCGTTCGTCTGCTGACCGGATTGTCCCTTGCATTTCCGTATCCATTACACCCGGTGAAAAAGAAATGAGAGACGTAGGGAAAGATGTTTTATCCTGTTCCAACCCTGCAACCCGTGTAAACATTTCTAGCCCTGCCTTCGTGCTGCAATAGGCTGACCAGCCATGATAAGGGTTTTTTGCTGCTCCTGAAGATATGTTGACCATTACCTTCTTTCTGTTCCAGTCCTTTGTCTGTTTAACGAATTCATCAGCCAGTACGATGGGTGCCATGAAATTCACCCGCATGCTCATTTCCAAATTTACTCTACCAAGGTTTCCTACCGGCTTTATCGGTTCAATGACACCTGCATTATTAATGAAATAAATGTCACTTGTTTCATCGACAGCAGCAAGAATCTCATTGACTAAGGAGGGTAACTTTTCAGTTTCATTCAAGTCCAGTGAAATAAATGTAAGTTTCTTCCCGAATCTGTCAGCCATCTGCTGCATTTCAGGATGGGCTGTACGGGAAACTAAGATGCAATGATCACTCGTCTGCAAACAGCCTTTGGCGATGGCAGCCCCTAAACCTTTTGAAGCTCCTGTGATTATAAACGTTTTCACGGCATTTCCCCCTTTTATGGATATATACTATTGTACCAAAATGGAGCCCGAATGGTCTCCTGCCGAATCCCTTTCACTATTCTTACCGAGGATGATTACTATAATTTTTAAAACATTATTGGCTATACTCCATGATTTTTTCATTTATATGAAATAAATCCTCATTGGATTGAAGAAATTTGCGAACCTGCCGAGACTACAGAGATGCTTGCTTTGATGAGGCTTGGCAGACAGGCGGCGGAAAGGAACGGATTTGTGAAATTATGAACGTTGATCAAAGAAAAAAACTGCAGGCAAACTCGCTTTTACGAATTGATCTGACCCAATAAAGTTAGACATATAGTTTAAGCAGCTTCTAAGACTTGAGTTCGGTATTCTATCGGACTCAGGTCGTTTAATTTTCTCTT
>NZ_JBHTYI010000059.1:0-8069 GCF_043656335.1 Peribacillus sp. NPDC056705
TAAAACTGCATTTGATTTTTCGTCTATCGTATATTTAGTCAAAAAAACTGCACCTCCAATTGTTAGATGTTGTCTAACAATTGGGGTGCAGTTCAGTAGGGGCCCTTTTTTTTGTTGAAGCTCTGTTAAAGGTGTTGTTGAATCTCTTAATGAACTAAGGGGCAGTATAATTGAAAAAGGAACTTAAATTTAAATCTCGAATATATAATGTAATCGGATAGCTAAAAATTTGATGACAGACAGGAGTTAGATACGATGATAAAAGGTTTCGGGGGAATATTTTGGAGATATCTTTTTAATGTAGAAATGGGACTGAAGAATAACAAGAATCGGACTACCTTCAGCCCCATTAGTTAATAATATTTATGCGAACTTAACATCTTTCTCCTTTTATTTCCTTTTTCTTTCTATTTCTATTTCTTTTATAAATGATTCTCCTTCAATATCTAAATTTGGTAGTAGTTTATCTAACCACTTTGGCAAGTACCAAGAAGCTTCTCCCATTATAATCATTACTGCTGGTACAATAGCCATTCTTACTACAAAAGCATCAAATAGAACGCCAAATGTGAGAGAAAAGCCCATTGCTTTAATTATTGGATCTGGAGCTAACATGAATCCAGTAAATACTGAAATCATAATCAACCCAGCAGCTGTTACTACTCCACCACTATCTCTCATTCCTGCTAAAACAGCTTCGCGTGCATCCCCAGTATGTGTAAATACTTCACGCATTCTACTAACTAGAAAGACCTCATAATCCATTGCTAACCCAAATAAAATCCCTATCACAATGACTGGTAAGAAGCTTAATACAGGATTAACAATGGGAAATCCAAATAAATCAATTAAATTTCCATCTTGTATAACAAATACAGTGAATCCTAATGTTGCACCTAATGAAAGTAAAAATCCTAGAACTGCTTTTAATGGAACTAGAATAGACCTGAATACTAGTACTAATAAAATGAATGAAAATCCAATAATTAATAAAGCGAATATTGGCAATGCATCACTCAATTTCTGTGATATATCAATGTTTACCGCCGTAGTACCTGTAACCATTAATTTTAACTGTTCGGATTTTTCCAAGGTCTTTGCCTTTGCTCTAATATCGTCTACAAGATCTTTTGTTTCTGAATCAGATGCTCCTGTCTCTGGAGTTATAGAAATAAGATACAATTCTCCTGATGGTCCAGGAATTGCTGGACTAACATTTTTTACATTTGATAATCCACTTAACTCTTCTACAGTATCACTTAATGCTACTTGTGGATTGGTTGTTTCGCTTGATGTTTTAGCGGCTACAATTAATGTTGCATGATGGCCTGGGCCATAAGCTTTGCTAAGTAAATCATATGCTTTTCTTTCTGTTGTCTCTTCATTTTTCGAACCGTTATCTGGTAATGCGAGTTCCATATGGGAAATAGGGATAGCAGTTATAGAAAGAAGTATAATTCCAATAACTGCTACCCTCCACGGGCGTTTTGCTACAAAATTTCCCCATCTATCGGAAGTAGTTTGTTTTTTATCGCTTTTAATAATTTTGCTTAAAAAAGTATTTTTTCTATCTGGTCCCACTTTATGTCCCATCAGACCTAAAAAAGCTGGAACCACAATTATTGCAATAAATATTGCTAATAATACGCATAGAGCAGCAGATAGCCCCATCATTGTTAAAAATGGTATTTTTGCAACAGATAAACCTAAGAGCGCAATGATGACTGTTATGCCAGCAAACACTACAGCACTCCCGGCTGTTCCATTTGAAATTGCTACAGACTCTTGGACAGAATATCCTTCTTTTCTTTGTTGTCTAAAACGAGTCATAATAAAGAGAGCATAATCAATGCCTACTGCCAGTCCCAACATTGCTGCTAACGTTATCGAAACAGAGGTAATTTCCAAATAATTTGTTCCAATCACAATTAATAAAATTCCTATAGCTAGTCCAATAACCGCCGTAATAATTGGTAACCCAGCTGCTAAGAAGGAAATAAAAGTAATTGCCAATATAACATAAGCAACAATTACCCCAATTACTTCTGTGATTCCTCCAATTTCCATTTCAGAAAATAAAACATCACCAGCTAATTCTGTTTGAATACCTGCATCACGTGTATTTTCAATGTTTTCTATAATATTTTCCTTTGATTTTTCCGATACCTTGTCTGCTGCTACATTATAAGTAACAATTGCATAACCTATTTTCTTATCTTTACTTAAATTCCCTAACTCTAATGGGTGTGCAACAGAAACAACATGATCATCTTTTTCTTTTATCACTCCCAATGTATCCGTAATTACTTTATTAACCTCTTCAGAATCTAAGGTTTTATTTTCAGGTGCTTTTAATACTAACTGTACTTGACCTCCTGTTGAGGGAAATTCCTTTTTAATGAGTTGAAGGGCTTTTTCTGATTCTGATCCAGGTATAGACATGTCTTCAGAAAAATTTGGTCCCAGATTCATTGCAATAATTGCTATCGCAAGGAGAACTGTTAATGAGCCTCCAATTATTTTTTTACTATTGTTTGCCGCCCATTTTCCTAATTTATAAAGATACTTTGCCATTAATAGCTTCCTTTCATCCTAATATTACATACAACACATTAAAACAACTAGTTATTATTTAAACGACAAGTCATTAATCGAACACTTCGTTGATTTAATGGCATAGACATAGTATATTAAAGCTAATTGAAGGTAACAATAAGCAAAATGAAAACATGTGTCATTAAATAGTCATTTATTAATGTTTTGTTCATTTAAAAACATATTGAAGTGATTTGGTTAATAAGTAGGAGGGGAAAATATGGTTGGTACACCAGGAAACCGAAGAACATTGTATAGTAAAAAGGTAATTATAGAGGCTTTTTTACTGCTACTACAAGAAAAAAACTTAAATAAAATTACTGTTACGGATATTTGCAAAGAAGCAGATATTAATCGCGGCACTTTTTATTCTTATTACAATGATCCGTTTGATTTAATGAGAAGTATTGAAGAAGAAATGATAGAGAAAATGATGAGTACAATTAATATTTCAGGAGAACAAAATATACTAAATGAACTTTTAAAATTGATACTTATAAATAAGGAGCTCTGTAAAATCATTTTTAATGAAAAAAATAGCTCTCATGTACTAAATACAGTTTTGAATTCTGCTCATGATATAACAATTGCAGAAATAAAAAAACAGTTACCAAATGCTAATGAGAATCATTTAGAATATTTTTTCACTTATTCGACTGGAGGGATCATTGAAGTAATTCGAAAATGGATAAATGATGATATGAAAATTCCAACTGAAGAAGTTGTACAAATCTTAGAAAGTATGAACGTCACCTAATTTCAATAAATAGTAATTTAATATTATGAATAATTGTCATTAATAGGTACAGAGATTCACTATAAAAAAGACCATTATCATTTATTTGCTTAAAATTATTCTATATCGAATTAGCTAAAGAGATCGTAAACTTTTCGGGAAAATGTGAAGAGTTTTACTTAAACTAACGGGTGCGTTCGTATTATAAGGTGAGCCAGTTTTTACTGGTTGACCTTTTTTTAATAGAATCTATTATATCAGTAGCCAGGGTAGGACGTACGGGTGCGTGGGACTCGATCCCGTGAACTAAACTGTCCGCCCCCTACTTGTAGAAGCATGTTTGAGGCTGGTTGGGACGTAGATCTCGTATAACAAGCGAAGCTATGACACTACATGGAGGACTAGGGGTACTGGTAAGTAAGTAGAGGAGGGGAAAACAATGAATCCAGTTGTCGGTCTGGATGTGGCAAAAGGAGAGAGTCAAGTTCAGGCATTTTTAGATCAATCTAAACCGTATGGGACGAGCTTTTGAGGAATTAGATCATTTTTTAGACTTTTTAAAAGAGTTTGAAGAGGTGTCAGGGCAGATGCCTATGGTCATTTTAGAATCTACAGGGCATTACCATACTCCTGTTATTCAATACTTGGAGGAACAAGGGATTCTATATATCTTACTAAATCCGATTATTCTTATCAGGCAAAGAAGACCAGTTTACGGAAGGTAAAAACAGACGCTATCGATGCGTACCAGTTGTGTGTGCTGTATTACAAAGAGGATTTTGAACCTCATAAAATTAGAGGAATTCAGCTATTAGACCTTCGGAATTTGTCAAGACAACAGGAAATCGTAAAGAATATGTATGTGGAAGCCAAACTTCAGTTTCACACCATTTTAGATCAAGTGTTTCCTGAATACCGGAAGGTTTTTGGGGATCTATATTCAAGGGTTTCTTTACTGATATTAAAGGAATATCCCACTTCAGAGGCGGTATTAACAGCCGGGGAAAGTAAGCTAGCAGAGAGTGTTATAGAGTTCTGTCCTAGCAGATCGGGTCAATGGGCATGGGAAAAAGCAAAAAAAATAATGGACTCCGCATCTCGAAATCCATTCCAAAAAAACGTGAATGAAAGTCACGTAATCAATCTTAGTATGTATATTGAGTTGCTTTTTCATTACCAGGGACACCTCTCTGATTTGGAAGATCGTATAGTGGCCCTGGCAAATGAACTGGAAGAATATAAGATCATCCAATCGATTCCCGGTATAGGAGAAAAAATCGCAGCCACGATTATCTCTGAAATTGGTGAAATCGATCGGTTTAATCATCCGAAAAAACTGGTTGCCTTCGCTGGAGTAGATCCAAGTGTTCACTCTTCCGGTAAGTTTACGGCAACCATTAATCGTATCACTAAAAGAGGTTCGAGCAGATTACGTCATTCTCTGTATCTTGCCGTACTATGCGGCATAAGAAGTTCAAGGAACAAAAAGCTTAAAGCCTTCTATGATAAGAAAAAATCAGAAGGAAAACCGGCCAAAGTGTCAATCGTTGCCTGTATTAATAAGTTGCTTCATTGGATATACGCTCTATTAAAGAGAAAAGAAACGTTCCTAGATTTAGCCTAATTAACGGTTTTGTGAAAGAGAAAAATCCTTCCAAAAGGGTTTTGTAGTATATCATAAGGGAAATGAAATTTTTAGAGAAAGATATTGACATCCTATTAGCTGGTTTAGTTCCATAGGGCATAAAGGAAGACTACAATAAGTGGTCTCTTTTATTTGTTCGAAAATCAACATTTCTCTAGCCAGAACTTATTTGGGGAAGGAAATTTTTTCTGCCTTTCATAAGAACGTTAGTTCGTATATAATGGAAGTAAAGGAGGGATTTTTCTGATGGGGACAATTTGTGATAGAGGCTTGTTAAATGGCAGTCAGCATTGATTATGCCGGAACATAAAGCTTTAAATAAAAAAATAGGTGAGGTTGATTATTTCTTAAATAAAAAACCTATCCTTGATGAATACCAGGTTGAAGAGTTTGAAAACAACATTCATTATGCAATGGAATATCATTTACCGATAAGATTTAGATTACATAACGAGGGAAGTCCACAAGAATTGGATGGTTATTGTGTGTACATTCATCCTGTCACAAAAGAGTTACGCATTCAGAAGAGAGATAGTTCCTTTGAGAAAATTAAATTCGATGAAGTTATTAGTGTGATTGTAGAGGATTAAAAAAAGCCCTTCTCATTAGTGAAGGGCTTGATTTGATATTTGTACCTTGTAAAAGGTAAAGGGAATTGATACTAATATTAATCGTGAAGAGTTTGCTGGAATAGATGGAGTGGAACATAATGCCTTACATGATGCTACGGTAATTAAGGACTATTATGAGGAAATAATTAAATCGGAGCTTAAAAAAAGATGACCCCGGATCACATTGCCGAAGTCATCTTATAGCAGTAGCCTTGAATCTTTAATTTAGCTGTCTACTTTTGATCATATAGTTCACACACAACTTTTTTATATTATTTTAAATTCGACCAACTTTTTTCAAGTTTATTATAATAATAGAACCATGAAGATAATGCCACAGCATTACTAACGACAGCCACTGGTCCTGCAATTTTTGTCAATATTGTTTTCGCTGTTGCCCAAGAAATTATTTTCCCTGCTACTAATGAACCACCACTAAATCCAGAAACTAGCCAACCAACCGTGGTTGAACTCTCAGTACCTCTAAGAGAATCCACATTATTTGCATATGTATTAAAAGGTTTAGAACTTGCTAATTTAGCAGTTTTATTTGGTTCCTTTAGATAACGAGCAGTACCTTTACCAGTAGTGAAATTCTTAGTGTAACTAATGTTCAATATTGTAACCATTGATTTGTTACCACTTGTAGAAGCCATTGGATAAAAACCACTCGCTTCTTCCTGTGTTTTAGGTTCTGGTATTTCTTCGAAAAGAATTACATCTTGATCTACTATTTTATCGTTAGTAAGAGTTGTTGAAAAGTCTTGTATAAGTTCATGGTTGTCTTCATTATAAACTTTTGTGTGTATTATTATTGTGTTTTCATCAATTGTTTCAGTTGTTTCTATATAACGTGTTTGAACACCCAAGATTGTCAATATGTACTCAGATTTTTCTTCAGTATCCGTAATAATCTCCATACCATCTTCAGGTATGATTGTTGAACCTGAAGTTGCTAATGCTGTGCTACTCGGAATAGAGAATGCTAGACTTCCTACAAGTAGGATAAAGCTCATTAAGATTGAAATTTTTTTCATGTTTTTCCAAAACTCCCTTTTTATGTTTTCGGTTAAGCAGCGAGTCTTATACTAACATACTATTAATCTTTTTTTAAGGAAATAAATACAAAACAGTAAAAAAATAGAATTAAAGAAAAAGTGAAAAATGTTAGAATCCCACTTAAAAAATGAGCGTATAGTGCAAAAATCATTGAAAGATTTGATAGTGCAATGATTAAAAAAATGTTCACCCTATGCTTATTTTTATAAAACAAACTAAAAATAATTGATAAAAAAAACAAGATACTGGCCAAATAAAATACAAAATCCGCCGGGGAACTTTTCTGGTACCGTACAACATACCAATAAAGAAGTACAACAAAAAATATTTTTACAAACTTGAACACAAAATCTCTCCTTCTATGTATTTCGTAAGTATGAATTATTATCTTTTTCGTAAAAATAGTCTTTTGATTTCTTTTAAAAATCACTATTAATTCCATATAACCCATAATTAAGAAATTATATTAATGGTAAATATAACATATATTCCTGATAGAAGGTACTCTATATATCTTGTACATAACAAATGCTGATAGGCTTGACCTTCTTAACTAACTCCGTAATATCATATCATCGTTATAAATCACTTGAACTATACGAGAATCCTTGCTAGCTGCAAATTCTGACTTAATCTTCTGAATCCATTCATATGCGGCAATGGCAGCTGCCCAATCTGGATCCTTCTTATAATCTGAATTAGGAACGGGGAAGCTTCCACTCTGCAAGAAATTAGTTTCTCTTGAATGTAAGTGAACCTTGATATTTATGTTCAACCCTAAATACCTCCTGGAGTTAGTATAGTTTTATGGCCACATGTTAGTTATTTTCTTACTTCTTCATTTGCCTCTTTTCAATATATACCCAACTATAATAGAACAGCCAGAAAACCAAGGGTACTAAAAGTACATAAGCGTTAAATTCCTTTGAATGATGATATTGATATATTATTAAAATTATTCCTATAATTAATGCCGGCAGTAAAAGAATAAAATATTTTTCTTATGCAATTTACCTCTCTCCAATTTTGTCATTCAAAACACTCCTCTCTCTAAAAATGTAATCAATCCATATATTAACATAAATTCGAACTGGTTTTCGTTATAGATGAAAAAGAATGAATGTATCACTATGAAAAAATGACCACATTCTGACCACCAAATAAAAATAAAAAGGTGAAATAACCTAAAAGAAATTTGTATACAGGTTATAGAAAGCCTTGTTAAATAAGCCTTTATGTATCTTTTTGAAAAAAAACGAAAGGCGAAGATATGTTTAGAACACAAGTTCACCCATGGGAACGCGAACAATATATGTCCATGTATTAATCTTTCAAACCCTTGGCACCTCTGGTGTCAGGGGTTTTTTATTTGGTGGGCAAATCTAAGTCATATTAATGCATTGGATATTTGCCCACTAAATTC
>NZ_JBHTYI010000060.1:0-8005 GCF_043656335.1 Peribacillus sp. NPDC056705
TGGTGGCGATAGCGAAGAGGTCACACCCGTTCCCATTCCGAACACGGCAGTTAAGCTCTTCAGCGCCGATGGTAGTTGGGGGTTTCCCCCTGTGAAAGTAGGACGCCGCCAAGCCATTTAAAAGATCAGCCATCCGGCTGGTCTTTTTTTGTGTTATAAAACCAATTATGAGGCCCCATTATTTCTCCATATACAGAAAGTTGTTAGATCATCCTTGATAGAGGCCGAAATCGAAAGGCGGTTCTCATTTTATATTTAGAATCGTTTTGACCCATCATCAACTTAGGATATAAAGCGAGATGTTCTACCAAGCTTACTTAGATACGAGTTATTCAAATTGATTGCAAATAACTGGATAATTAGTTTAAATAAGCAGCATTGCATATATTTTATCTAAAAAGAAAATTTATTCAGAAACAGGTAACTTATTCAGAAACAGGTAAATAAAAAAGTGGAGAATATCGAAAAGGAAGGGAGCCTTCATAAATAATAAAATAATTTGCACCACTGTAAATAAAAGTGTTCTTCATCTTGTATGAACACACTAACAAATCAAAGGATGGCTGAACTTTTAAGGTGAATAGGTTCAAAAATGAGAGAACCTTTGGAATTTAAAAATAATGAGTATGAGGGATCGCTTCATGTGTTTGACACAATTAAATTAGCGCAGTATAATAGTTTGGTAGAACGATATACTAAAGAAAGTTAACTAAAAACTTTAGCGTAAGAGTTAATTCAATACCTTTTGAATTTAGAAACTAATCGTTAAGTATTAGTATAACGATATACCTAATTATTATTAGTAGAACGATGTACTAGTAATAATTAAGATTAGTAGAATGATATACTAGTTTGTGAAAAGTTAGTAGAACGATGTACTAACTTTTGTCGGTTAACCTAATGAAGTTTATTGTTTTTATTTAGTACGTAACTTGTTTTTTAAATTTATGGTATGGGGCAAGGGGGATACTTCTGAAAGGCTTAAGAATCAAATTGCATTTCGATAACTTTTTTAATAGGGGTGTGTTTCATGAAAAATCCATTTATAAAAATGGCAACAGGTTTATATATTAGCTATTTTATTTTAGGCATGATCAATATTATCATTGGGTCAAATATGGAAAATTTATCCGAACAATTAAATACAAGTGCCTCAGGGATAAGTTACTTGGTCTCTGCAATAGGAATCGGTAAGTTAGTTTCATTGTTTTTCGCCGGTAGACTGTCGGATAAGTTAGGAAGGAAGCCGTTTGTCGTTTCAGCATCTTTTATCTACCTGATCTTCCTCATAGGTATACCTTTGGCTCCTAACTACACATTGGCATTTATATTTGCTGTGTGTGCTGGTGTTGCAAACTCATTTTTGGATACTGGTACGTATCCAGCACTTATCGAGGCTTTTCAAAAGAAAGCTGGTTCCGCTACTGTATTAATAAAAGCATTCGTTTCAGTCGGGGCCGCACTTCTACCATTTATCATGGCGTTCTTTATGGATAGAGATATGTTTTACGGATATACATTCTTCTTAATGGCTGCTGTTTATCTTGTTAATGGGCTTTTCCTCCTTAAGGTTTCATTCCCGGATCATAAAGCTCAACGCCAGACTCAAGATGATGAACAAGCTGTGCCGGTTCAACACCAATTCCTCTCAAAACCGAAGTTTGCCCAAGAGGGGGTTGCCGTCATACTATTAGGCTTCACATCAACTGCTTTATTCATGCTGGTTCAAGTCTGGCTCCCGAACTTTGGTCAAGCTGTATTGGGGCTAACTCAGGCTAAGGCTGTTCAATTGCTTAGTTACTATAGCATTGGCTCCCTTGTTTCTGTCATATTACTAGCAGTTCTATTGAATAAAGTAATTAAGCCCATTACCGTCATGATTATTTATCCGATCATTGCAGCATTATCTTTATTGTCACTCCTATACATCCAACAACCATTTATAACTGTTTTGAGCGCTTTCTTCATTGGGCTTTCAACTGCAGGGGTGTTCCAATTGGCCATGACAATAATAACAGAGTTCTTCCCTGCCAATAAAGGGACGATTACTTCATATGTAAACATTGCAGCCAGTTCAGCCTTTATTATCATACCTTTCGTTACAGGCATCATTTCTAAGAGTGCTGGTTTATCTGCGGTCTTCTTGTTTGATGTGGCAATTGCGTTAGTTAGTATTTTATTGGCCGTATTCGTTGCCTATCGATACAAAAAGGTAATTAAGGTTTCCAATTAACGGTTTAGCCGAAAATCAGCGGGGCATGAATCTCACTGAAGATAATGATAAAAGGGGGAAACATCCATGAAAACAATCACGATCAAAGACGTAACGATCGGTGAAGGGGTACCAAAGATCATCGTTCCACTGATGGGAACAACTGAAGAAGAACTGCTTAAAGAAGTTGAAACGGTAAATGCACTACAGCCGGATATCATCGAATGGCGAGTAGATGTCTATGAACAAGTTGAAAGCTTAGAAGCTGTTTCGGATATGATTTCTAAACTTAGGAGTGCTGTACCCAATACTTTGCTGCTTTTCACTTTTAGAAGCCATAAGGAAGGCGGGAATAAGGAAATCAGCGATGAATATTATTTCAAACTTCTTCATGCAGCAATTGGCACGAAGAAGATTGATCTTGTCGATGTGGAGTTGTTTTTTGAAGAATCATCAGTGAAGGAGACTGTAAAGGTAGCTGAGGAAAATGGCGTATACGTAGTAATGTGTAACCATGATTTCGATAAGACACCAGCAAAAGAAGAAATCATTTACCGATTGCGTAAAATGCAGGAATTTGGAGCCCATATTCCAAAAGTCGCTGTAATGCCCCAGACGGTTGGTGACTTACTCGTTTTATTAGATGCAACTTACACGATGAAAACAAAGTATGCCGATCGTCCATTCATTACGATGTCAATGTCGGGCACAGGCCTGGTCAGTCGATTATCAGGTGCGGTGTTTGGTTCTGCTTGTACATTCGGCGCCGGAAAAGAAGCATCTGCCCCAGGACAAATTCCTGTTGCTCAATTAAGAGATGTATTGGAGATCATTGATCAAAACATTTAACTCATAATTTCTTTCAAGAAGGAATTTATATAAGATTTTAAAAAACAGGGGGAATAGAACATGGAAAATCTAGGACGAATTAATGGGAAAACGGAATTAGTAGGATTGCTGGCAACACCTATCGGACATTCTTTATCACCTGCCATGCATAATTTGGCTTTCGATAAATTAGGCTTGAATTGCGCTTATTTAGCATTTGAAGTTGGAAATGAACAGCTGGAAGATGCAGTCAAAGGGATGCATGCATTAAATGTAAAAGGATTTAACGTATCCATGCCCAATAAAATGAAAATACTTCCATATCTTGATGAATTGGCAGACAGTGCTAAATTTTCCGGGGCCGTTAATACAGTTGTCAATGTCGATGGAAAGTTCGTAGGTCACAGTACCGATGGTATGGGATATACTCGGAACCTAAAAGAACATGGTATAGATATTAAAGGCAAGAAAATGACTCTTATCGGTTCTGGCGGGGCTGCTACTCCAATTGCCATTCAATCTGCGCTGGAAGGTGTGGCGGAAATCAGCATTTTTGCTCGTGATGATGCTTTCTTCCCGCAAGCAGTAGAGAATGTAAGGATTATCAATGAAGATATGAAGCACTTAAATGTGAAAGCCAATGTATACCCTCTTGAAAATGTTGGACAACTAAAGGCTGAAATCGCAACTAGTGATATTTTGGCAAATGGAACCGGCGTTGGAATGAAACCACTTGAAGGCTTAAGTGTCATTCAAGACGAATCAATGCTGCGCCCTGATTTAATCGTAACCGATGTTGTATACATCCCACGTAAATCAAAACTAATGGAACAAGCTGAGGCTGCCGGTGCTACAGCCATTAATGGTCTTGGGATGATGCTTTGGCAAGGTGCATTGGCCTTTGAATTATGGACAGGTCAACAGATGCCTGTTAATTACATCAAAGAGCAATTGTTTGCAGAATAAGATGATTCCACTCTGGAGATTATTCTCCATTTTATCGTAATAGAGGTTTAGTCATAATCGATGTACATCATCGTTATATGATTCCCATCAAATGAGTGAAACCTCGGAGCTAAGAAAATGCAGGGAGTGAAATCCCTTGTTTTTCTTAGCGTTTTTTTTTTGAAAAGTGGTTTTCATATAAATGGATAACATAAAGGGGAGGCTTTAATGTAATTACATTTGCATTAAAGTGTTCTAGGGGAGAAACACAACGGGATTTTTTAGAGGGGTGTAATAATGAAAAATCAGTATTTTAAAGCGGCATCTGGCATGTATATTAACTATTTTCTGCTGGGGATGGTAAATATAATTCTCGCCTCAAACATGCCCTCTTTAACAGAACAATGGGATACGGACTCTACTGGCATCAGTTATCTTATTGCAGCTATAGGAATAGGTAGATTACTCACGTATGGTCTCTCGGGAGTATTATCGGATAAATTTGGAAGAAAGCCATTGGTCATTGTCTCTTCGGTTATAATGGGAGTTTTTTTAATTGGGATTCCATTTTCCCCCACATATGAAATGGCCTTTGTATTTGCTTTACTTGCGGGAATTTCCAACTCAGCCATGGATGCTGGTACATATCCAGCGCTAACCGAAATGTTTCCTGAATCTGCTGGTTCTGCCAGTGTCATGGTCAAGGCTTTTGGTTCACTTGGTGCAACAATCCTACCATTCCTCATCCTGTTTCTTGCTAGGAATCAATTATTTTACGGGTTTGCATTTTTATTACCGGCTGTCATCTATTTCATGAATTTGTTTTTTATGTTGTCCGCTTCATTTCCAAAAAGCAAATCCGACGCTGTCAGTCATGAGGAGGTTTTGCATATGAACAGGTTCATTACTGAACCAAAATTTTGGAGCGAAGGAGTCGCGCTAATCATAATTGGGTTTACATCAACTGCGTTATTTACAGTTTCGCAAATCTGGTTACCGAGTTTCGGCCAGGAAGTTGCAGGGATGTCATCTTCAGGTGCAATTAAATTATTGAGCTTTTATAGTGTTGGATCACTAATTTCCGTCCTGTTATTATCCATTTTATTAAACAAATGGATTAAGCCCGTGACGGTGATATTGCTTTATCCAATGATTACTTTACTTACGGTAATCATCATATTAACGATACATTCACCTATTGTCTTGAGTATTAGCTCCTTTTTCCTTGGAGCATCGACAGCTGGGATATTTCAATTAACCATTGCAATAATGACTGAACTATTCTGGAGGAAAAAAGGAACTGTAACGGGGATCGTTGCGACGGCATCCAGTTTGGCGAGCGTCATTTTACCAATTGCAACGGGCTTGATCGCTAAGAGTGGGGATATATCGCATATATTTCTTTTCGATTGCTTTATTGCAACGATAGGAATCCTAGCTGCAGCTTTTGTTTATTACCGGTATAAAAAATTGACAAAGCATCAGACCATATTTAACCATGGCTAAAATATTGAAGGATTATTAAAACTTCTAGAACTAGGGTGGCGTTTTTTTGATATAGATGTATTGGAGGGATTATTAATCGATGAGATAACCATGTTCCAAAAGCAAGGGTGTAATAATGACAGTAACTATATTATTATTATAGTAAGAACATGATAATAATAAGTATATCAAAAATACATTCAAGATGGTGATTGAACTATGAAACAATCCAAAAAAGGACGGGTCACGCTGCAAGAGGTAGCGAAACATGCTGGGGTATCTACATCCACTGCTTCCCTTATCGTTCGTAATAACCCCCGGATATCGGAGGCGACGCGAAAAAAGGTATTAAAATCCATGCGTGAATTAGGCTATGTTTACGATAGAATTGCAGCAAACCTAAGGTCGCAGAGTTCCGATACTGTAGGAATCATTATTACCGACATATCAAATACCTTTTTTTCTGAATTCCTGATAGGCGTTCACGATGCATTGGATGAGGTTGGTTATACAGTGTTGCTGGGGACTACATTCGACTCGGTTGCCAAGCAAGACCATCTCCTTTCGACCATGATGGAACATAGGGTGGGAGGCCTGATTCTTTGTCCTGTCTCTGAAAGCTCACAAGATACAATTGAACGGTTAAATGAAATTGACACGCCGATGGTCCTTGCTGTCAGGGAACTACCTGGAGTGAATAGCGACTATGTAGGCATAGACTATCCAGAAGGAGCCAAGATCGCTGTTGAGCATCTCCTTGGAAAGGGGCATAAAAGAATTGCGCTTCTTGGTGGCATCAAGGAATCTTCTACTTGGATTGAGAGAATGGAGGGATACCGTGAAGCTCTTTCAAGAGCGGGATTGGAAGTGGATGATTCGTTGGTGATAGATAGTGCCCCTACACGGGAAGGAGGGCTGGAGGCTGTATTGAAAGTACTTGAGAATCCTAATCCGCCTACGGCAATTTTTTGCTTTAGTGACTTAATTGCCTTCGGTGTTATGCAAGGATTAATGATGAAAGGATATACACCTGGAAAAGATATAGATATCGTAGGGTTCGATAACGTTCCAGTCGCAGAAATCTATCATCCTCCGTTAACGACCATTTCCTCATTCCCTAGACGTATAGGAAAGGAGGCGGCGAATCTTCTGTATCAGCAAATGGAGAAAGTTGAACGTGAACAACAGCGAATCATATTGAATCCAGAACTAATTATTAGAGAGTCTTCCTAAAAAAGAAAAATAAAAAGGTGATTAGTTTACAGGAGGCTAAGTATCCATACCGCTGTACCCTTTTCATCTTTTCTATTATTCTTTTATTGGGAACATTGATTACATAACAAAAAGGATGGTTTTACTTAAGCGGTTCATAAATATCCCAGGCCACTTTCAATGAATCGACTATGAAGTCTGCCACTTCATCAACATCAAGATCATTGGTATTCACTTTTGAATGATGATAGGAGTATATTTCTTGTCTTGTGTAAAAGAGTTCTTCAATTTCCTCAAGTGACCGACTTTGTAAAACAGGTCTACTATCAATTAGTAAGCCTATTCTCTCTTTCCAGTATTCCCAAGATAAGTCCAGATAAAAGACAATGCAATTGGATAAACAGATATTCCGTATATCCTCTTGTAAAAATGCCCCGCCTCCAACTGAAATGATTTTCAATTGCTGTTGACTAAAGCTTTCAATCACACTTTTTTCTTTTTCGCGAAAAGCTTTTTCCCCAAACTTCTTGAATATTTCCGTAGTGGGCATATTGAATTCCTTTTCAATCTCTTGATCTATGTCAATAAAGTCCCTATATAATTTCCTTGCTACTTTCTGACCGATCGTTGTCTTTCCTACCCCCATAAAGCCAATAAAAACGATACTTTGCATCCTCAAAGATGTGTTTTTATTAATCATTTATAAATTCCTCTCCCAACTATTTTTATAATGATTAAAAGTCTCTCCTGAAATTTTTAAAATATATTTATTATAGTACATGAAAGTAAAATTGTAAAAAAAATTTTTTAATATTTGGACAATGTAATCCCGTGATTTAGCGGTTTATTTTAAATCAATTCTTTCGAAATGAACAATCAGGTTTCATTATTCGATTTATACATCTAATTATACGTTTCTTCATCTATACAGTTTGTTATTGCCGTTACTTATCACTTGCGGGTTTTATGGATTTTGCCAAAAGCATTATCAGGTTGAAGGGGAATGTGTTTCAAACGGGTCTATGAATCAATAAATTGGGTGGAGGCAATGATTTTGTTTGATTTATATATTTCAAGCGGAAGCCAGGGTACGACTAATACATTTATTCCATTAAGTGATTAAATCATTTAACAAAGAAATGTATAAAATGTGTTGACTTTATATTGGGAAAGGATTAATATAAATAAGCACCAACTAAGACAAACGAAAAAAACTTCATCGCTTTCGGCAGATTGCTGAAAGAAATAACTATTGACTTCTTACTATGAAAATGATAAGATGAAATGGTCGCTGAAAAACACAGCGATTTAAAATAAGTTAAA
>NZ_JBHTYI010000061.1:0-7892 GCF_043656335.1 Peribacillus sp. NPDC056705
AAAATTAAACGACCTGAGTCCGATAGAATACCGAACTCAAGTCTTAGAAGCTGCTTAAACTATATGTCTAACTTTATTGGGTCAGTTCAAGTTTGGCTACAGTCTGCATAATTAATTTAATTAACTATTTTCTGGTTTCCAAGATGAATAGCGTCTTTCAATAATGCCTAATAATGAAGTAAGTATGATTCCCGTAATCGTAATGACCAACACTCCAACAAACATACAATCTGTTTGCAGATTTTGCCCATTGCTTGTCAATTGATTTCCGATACCAGCTGTCGAAGCGAATAATTCATCTTCAACTACAGCAATTAATCCTTGACCAATACCTAAGCGAATTCCGTTTAAAAGGAATGGTACCGTCGAAGGCAAAGCAATCGTTTTAAAAATTTGAAATTCACTTGCACTAAATGTTCTTGCTGCTTTTATTAAGTTTTGATCTAATGTTAACATTGCTTTTTGAGCGCTCATCACTATTGGAAAGAAGGCCATCAAAAATACTATAACAATTTTTGATGCTGGGCCTATACCGAACGCAATTATGATCACTGGTAAAAGGGCGACTTTAGGAGTTACATATAATCCTGAAATGAAAGATTAACTACAGCATTAAAGTTGGAATCCCAGCCCGATAACACACCAATTGGAATTCCAATAAGTATGGCTAAAACAAAGCCTGCAATAAATTCGCAACCACTTACTTTCATATTTTCCCAAAAAGAAATTTCTTGGACCATTAAAACTGCCGCTTGTGCAATTTCAATTGGTGAGCTAATGAACAATGGATTTATCCATTCATTTTGTGAAGCAACTTCCCAAAGCAACAGGAATAGTAAAACAGAAGCAACACTGATAAAAAGGAACCAGATTGGAGCAGGCTTTATCGAAAACAATTTCTACTTCCGCCTCCATCATAAGTGCTGCTCCTTTAGCGATGTTACATACCCTTTGGTGAATTTCTTGAACTTGAGATGTTTTAGGCGCACGAATCAAATAAAGAACCTCCTCTTCCGCTTGAACAACATTTGGAGTTAAACCACCTGTGTTTGTAATTGCATAATGGACTCTTGCATCCGAGATGATATGCTCACGTAAGTAGTTAACACCCACGTTCATCAGCTCCACTGCATCAAGCGCGCTTCTTCCCAAATGTGGTTGAACAGCAGCGTGGGCACTTTTCCCTTTAAATTGGTAGTAAATTTGGTAATTAGCTAACGGATTTCCTGGTAAAATTGTATTGGTTGTCCACGGATGCCAACATAAAGCAAAAGTCTACTTCGGTAGAAGGATTACGTGAATTACTTCATGGGTTCCGTGCAAAATATTCTAAGGTAACCTATAAAATCCGAATCATTATCTATCAAAAACTGCTCAAAACTTTGCTAACCTTTTACCAGCACACATGAATGATTGAGTCAGGTTTTAAAAAAATAAATTAGGGACAGTCATGACTGCCCCTAATTATTAAATCGAAAGAACCCTACTCGATCTTTTTATTGACTATAAAGTTAGCCCGCCATCTACAAGAACAATTGAACCGGTCATATAGCTTGCATTATCTGATGCTAAGTAAGCAACCATTTCAGCGAGTTCTTTCGGATCAGCATAACGGCCCATTCTCATATTGGAAACCTCTTCTGGAACGTATCCACCTTTTGCAAACTGAGCTTCAACACTTGTTGTTAATGCTGTTTTCACACCGCCAGGACAAAGTGCATTTATACGAATTCCTTTTTTCGCATATTCTAATGCAGCACCCTTGGTTAAGCCTACAACCGCATGTTTGCTTGCAGAATATACAGCTACACTGTGTTCAGGACGAACACCTGCAGTAGAAGCAGTATTAATAATAGAGCCACTTCCTTGCTCCTCCATCACTTTTAACACATATTTCATTCCTAGGAAGACCCCTTTTACATTGATAGACATAATGCGGTCAAATTCGTATTCTTCTACTGAAGTGAAAGGTGCGAACTTTTGGATAACACCTGCATTGTTGAAAAATATATCAATACGTCCATATTTTTCGACAGCTTTATTTACATAACTTTGCACATCTTCAGTTTTCGAGACATCGGCCTGGACGAAGATGCCTTCTCCACCTTGTTCCTTCACAAGTTTTAACGTTTCTTCTCCTGTTTCCTGATTGAAATCGACTAATACAACTGTTGCACCGTTACTAGCAAGTTTCAAACTGCTTGCTCTTCCGATTCCACTTCCTGCACCAGTTATGACAGCAATTTTATTTGATAATTCCATGTTTAATTCCTCCCTGCTTATTCTTCTTACACGAATCATTTTATGGCTTGTTTAAAAATATTTATTGTATTATCTTACGAATAATAGTACATATTAACTTTAAAAAAAGACCGAATTAAAAAAATTTGAATGGAGTTTATAGAATAGATGGAAATAGCCATACAAGATTTACAATATATATGTGAGCTTATTTATAAAGTTCATAAAATACCTGTTTATTATGTCAATCAATTTGGTGAGATTGAATACGAATTTTCAAGTAGAAACTTACGGGATCATCCATATTACAGCCAGTTCAAAGAGCAGATAAGTGTGTATACTTATGAAGATAATCCAAAGGATTTTCCTATATTTTTCTCTAATTCAAATTTGAACTTTTTCTTTGTCAATCTTAAAAAAACGAATCTATTTTTAGGTACCATTATTTTAGGCCCTACCCTTGAGTCAGAAATATCTGATGAAATGATTAGCAAGATCATAGATGCTTTTAAAGGAAACCTTAAGAAAAGGAAACTCATTGAATACTATCAATCCATTCCCATTATTGATAGTCAACAATTCCTAACAATTAGTTTATTAGTTTATTATTTGATGTACCATAAAAAGCTTGATAAAACGATGGTCATCCAAAACAATGAAGCGCTGTCCCTTGATATGATTGAATTAGAGAACCCGGATCTTGAGCTTTCAAAAGGGAGAAGGAATTTCATTTTTCATTCCAATCTTTCATATGAACGGGTTTTGCTTGATTATGTAAAAAACGGACGGATAGATAAATTAAAGGATATCTTCGATTACTCTATTGTCGGTGAGGCGGAATTAGGATTATTATCGAAACGAAATCGCCTAAGAAGTGAAAAGAATTTAATGATAACTGGAATTGCTCTTGTTTGCAGAGCAGCTATTGAAGGTGGTTTAAATGATGAAACTGCCTTTACCTTAAGCGATTTCTATATTCAACAACTCGAGGATTTAGGAAGCTTAAAAGCAATATTGAAATTAACGGAAGGAGCCATAATAGATTTTACCAATCGTGTGCACCAATTAAATAAAGAAAAATATTCTGCAACAATAACAGCTTGTCAACATTATATTTATGACCATCTTTATGACGATATCACACTTGATTACCTTGCACAAATGTGTCGTTTAAGCCCAAATTACTTATCATCACTTTTTAAAAAAGAGGTTGGAAAACCAATAAGTGAATACATTCAACGGCAACGAGTTGACGAAGCAAAAAAGCTCTTACTTTTAACAAATTATTCGATTTCAGACATCGGCACATGGCTAAATTTCAACGACCAAAGTTATTTTATAAAAATCTTTAAAAAATACACAGGTTTAACCCCCAGGCAGTTTAGAAATGATCACTTTTCCGATCATAAATCGACATAATTATATATAAATGAAAATTTGAGCAACAGATCAAATTGGGGTACCCCCCAGCAAAATGCGAATTTACTTTTTCTCCTACTTCTTATAACTAGGCATATTTCCCATTTCTTTAATGGAGCAATCATCATCGCAGGCTTTTCAATTTTGACTGCCTCACTTTTTTCAATTACCAATTTACTTGTGACATTAGCAATGTAAAAAAGGGATTATATTTCCCTTGTCTTAATTTATCATAGAACTTTCTATAAATGATAAAAGCCTGTAGACAAATTAAGATATAGGAGGATTAATTTTTATATTCTAACGAGGTTTATGATAACATATCAAAACATAGATTATCACTTTTGATAGCGGAGTCGTTCCAGCTGAAATGCCGGCTTTATGGAATCAGGAAGCCTTAATAAAGGCACAGGCTGTTGCGGCAAGAACCTATGCAATGAGCTACATCAACAGAACCCCCGATGACACAGGGAGTTACCAGGTATACGGTGGCTATGCTTGGCACGAAAACTCAACAAAAGCTGTTAAAGTAACAGCATTGGTTATGGTGATAAAAAACATCTTCTCAAAATATTATCCATAATTTGGGTGAAAGGTCCCTATATTGTATTTCCCCCTTTTCAACATTTCGAAATACGCTGTCCAACTTTAGCCCTTTTTCATTTTGACTCTATTGATTTTCCTGAAGAAGCTTTTCTCGAGCTTTTAGTTGTACAAGAAAATCTTTTAAAGTATCAGAGTAATTTATTAATGATCTAGTTACTGTGGAAGAGTTAATTTTAAAAGAAACTGCCAATTGTTTTTGAAAATAATCAATTAATAGTTGGTTTAAACTTTCAGCTTCAATTTCAAACGGACAATTAGTGCAGTAATATTTCAAATAGGCATATTTAATACCCTTCTTTTTTGTAGAGCTATTCCGATGTAATAACAATGCTGCTTTTGAACGGACAAGACATAACAATCATCTCTACCCGTTTAGAAAAAAGCTTGGACGAAATAGAAAACTTATTTGGTGTTATTCTCGATACAGAACCGGCAGATGTATTGGCTACAAAAGCTAAACAGTTAGCCTCTGCAACAACTGTAGAACAATGCATTGATATTTTTATATAGAAGATTGAAACATAAAAGGCATAACAAAAAAAGGTACTCACATTGTTCTGAGTACCTTTTCGCCTAAAATTTCCGCTTCAAAAAATGAACATGAAAACGATTATTTCACTTCCATAATCCATTTTGCTTTGCTACCCGTAGTATAATCTGTGTAAAAGATTTCATAAGGTGCATTACCGGTTACTCCGAAAGCAGCAGGTCCGTTAACGTGCTTACCAGCTTGAACACTCTCGGTTAATGTATCGAGAGCATATACCTCCATCTTTTCACCTTTGCTGTCATACACTTCAAAATCTCCTGCGCTAACTACTTGTTCTTCTTTTGTACCATTTTGGTATTCAATATCAAATCCCAATACTTCTTTGGGCTGTGTTTCTTCGAATTCGTTTCTTTCCTTTGTATAATGTGCATTTGTTAATGTTATGATATGACCTTCTACATTTACCTTTTCACCTAGTTTAAAGGTTCCAAGTTCTTTAGGTTTTTGTTCGGAATCTTCATCGAATTCAATAGGCTTCTTGTTTTCCGCAATAACTGTGTTGCTCAAATCAACGGTACGGATAGTAGGTTCTTTTTTATCATCATAGAGCTCAGAGTGTTTATATAGTTCTCGTATGTAGGCATCCATAATAGCTGCTTGCATGCTGTTCTCAAAGCTTCCACCATCTGAGTTGTTCACTTTCATTTCTATCGTTTTAGAGTCTTTTAATTCAATGCTTTTATAATTGATAGTTCCTTCATCATCAGGACCAGCCATTTGTTTTAAAATTGTTTTGAAATCTTTTTTTGGCATATAAATTTTAGCCCATGCCTCTTTATCTGGATTCTCAAAATCTATTTTAGAAAAATCTTCTAAAGTTGAGAATTCTTTTTGTTCTTTCTTGGGTTCTTCTACCTTTTTGACATCTCCGTTTGAACTATCAGAACATGCCGATAAAAGAATGACAGACAATAAACCTATTATTAAACCTTTTAAAACCTTCATTAATCATTTTCCCCCTGTTGGTGTCGCTTTTAGCACGGTTTATTATCTCTTGTAACAACATTTTAATCAATAGTTGTTTTTACAAATGGAAAGGTAAATAAAAGCGGGAAGTCAGATTTCAAAAATCAAATAGTAGATTGTTTGGTGGAAGTAATTTAATGTAAACGTAGACATTATAAGAAAAACGATATTTGGTTAAGAAATTGAAAAAAATCGATGGCGATATGGTTTGGTCACAACATATGGGACCCGCTTTTTAGGCAAAAGAAATAATAAATAGTAATCGTCTACCAAATGGAGGAACAGACGTCGTTCTAATTTATATATCCTTACAGATGGATGATTAGAATTATAAGTAGCAGCTCCTTTTTGTATTATTAAGCGTTGAAGTATTTCTATTTCGGGCTAATGTACCAACATTATTTTTTAATAGAATATACAAAAAAAAACGGTAATACTTAGAGAAGTATTACCGTTTTTTGATAGTGTCTTTGGTTAATATTAGCTTACCTTCGTTGCTTTACTTTTCCCCTTGTTGCTTGATTTATCTTGAGCGTATACCTTTATAGTAGAATCCTTCTTTTGTGTCTTGATTTTCACTTTATAATTTCCTCGACTATCTACTACACCTTGTCCGATTTTCTTGCTTCCATTGTAAATATATATGGATGCGCCTTTTTCACTCAACCGTATTTTTTACTAATCAATAACTTCCCCTCTTTTTTTACTTTAATTATTTATATTCAAAATTTCTTAATTATATGGCGTAAAAAAAACAAGTAACAGCTTCTTATAGGATATTACTAAATTAGCTTAACATTTATATCTTTTTTCTACCTTAACACTTACTATATTGAATTCCTTATATTTTTTTGTGAATTCTACAATTTCTGTTCACTTGGTCCATCTCTTGGCTGTATTTTGCAGCTGTTTCCCCCATTGCAATTACATAATAAACTTCTTTCAACATTTTATTTTCCCCCTCGTGCCTTTTGCCATTGGCGCAGGAACCCCGACATTCACACTTAACATGCCTATTCGATATTTTCACGGAATTCACGTACATTTGCAGTACTATCTGTATAAATACAAGCACCATTTGTGAATCGAGAATTATTAGCGCTAATTCATTAAACTCACTATATAGATGGGTAATAAACACTGGTTCTCCTTAGGTAAAGACCTCAAACTTTCCACTAAATGTATTTATAAACATTCTCTCCCACATAATGGTCCCCCTAAAAACAGAATGGATAGATTGTAAATTCGACTTTTTTAGAGAAAATCCTTCAAAGTTCCGTAATCGGGTGTTTTAGTGAAAAGAGATTGCATAAACCTCACTTTATACAGCAGCTAGGCTTCTTTAGAAGCCCAAAATGTTGATAAATCAACGATGTTTAATATTCTGCTTAATCGATAAAAATCAAATAAACGCCAATCTCCTATCTATCAAGGGATTGGCGTTTTGGCGTCCTTCTTAAAATTAGGATTATGTTAAGTTCATTTCAAAATCATCTCGATATATAATACAACATTTTAAGAAATGTTTTTCAATTCCTCTGTTAATCGTAGGAATTCTTCTTCGTTTTTATCCTGTAATGACTGGTCAATCTCTTTTCGGATTTGCTCTTTTCGGAAATTAAGAAGGGCTTTGTTTATCACCATTTCAGCAAATTCAGAATCCTTGACGTTTATTTCAGGTTGTGGTGGTGTATTAGCCAAATTCTTTTCCATAGGAAACCAACTCCTTGACCTTTTTTATATTATACCAAATTTTTCAGACTATTCAAACATTTCATCTAGTAGTTCCATGGTATTTTTAGCCATGAGTTCACATCTTAAAGTGTAAACTCATTGAAACCTTCAGCTCTGGTCTCTAAACAAGAAGTTTTTAATTCATCTCAAATAATTATTCTTCCAGTTTATTTAATCGTTAATCTATACCATTCTATCTTTAGACTGATTCAGATTATTATCATAAAATTGATGGATCAAATAGGTAAGATAAGAGTTTAGTTCAAATCGATCTTTATTTACAAAATCAGACAACGTTAATTTGCTTTCTCTTAACACTATTTTACCCCCTTTATTTAACCTTTATCTTTATGATTCCCAAGCTATTATTCTTTTA
>NZ_JBHTYI010000062.1:5000-7371 GCF_043656335.1 Peribacillus sp. NPDC056705
GAGCTTGACTGCGAGACCTACAAGTCGAGCAGGGACGAAAGTCGGGCTTAGTGATCCGGTGGTTCCGCATGGAAGGGCCATCGCTCAACGGATAAAAGCTACCCCGGGGATAACAGGCTTATCTCCCCCAAGAGTCCACATCGACGGGGAGGTTTGGCACCTCGATGTCGGCTCATCGCATCCTGGGGCTGTAGTCGGTCCCAAGGGTTGGGCTGTTCGCCCATTAAAGCGGTACGCGAGCTGGGTTCAGAACGTCGTGAGACAGTTCGGTCCCTATCCGTCGCGGGCGCAGGAAATTTGAGAGGAGCTGTCCTTAGTACGAGAGGACCGGGATGGACGTACCGCTGGTGCACCAGTTGTTCCGCCAGGAGCATGGCTGGGTAGCTACGTACGGAAGGGATAAGCGCTGAAAGCATCTAAGCGTGAAGCCCCCCTCAAGATGAGATTTCCCAATTTAGTAAGACCCCTTGAAGACGACGAGGTAGATAGGTTGGAGGTGGAAGTGCAGCAATGCATGGAGCTGACCAATACTAATCGGTCGAGGGCTTATCCAAACATATTTCAAATGTGCTGCAAATTCGTTTCGTATCTAGTTTTCAGGTGATCAAGCATCTGAGCCGTTTGGTGGCGATGGCGGAAGGGTTCCACGCGTTCCCATACCGAACACGACCGTTAAGCCTTCCAGCGCCGATGGTACTTGGACCGAAGGGTCCCGGGAGAGTAGGACGTCGCCAAGCGAACAACCTTAAAGACCGTTATCGAGTGATCGATAGCGGTCTTTTCCTATATGTGCACAGATTTTCTGGAGTATACTGCTTGGGCTTAGGTGATACTATACGACAGCATTAAGAAATGGAGTTGTCTGGATGTCCCAAAGGTTAATGGTAGACCAGGGTGGAATCGGGGATCCCCTCCATTATATAGAAGAAAACAGGCTTTTTTGTCTTTGCTGGGTAGACAGGGTGACGTATGGGATGGACCCTGATCAGACCTAGAAATAGGGGCAATTCAATCCTTGACAGCCTATGGGCCCTTTGCTAAGATGGCAATAATATATTTTTCTGAAAATAATGAAAATGCCGTCCGGTCCAGCGCCAGGCAGTTATTGTAGTCCGCAGGAAGACGACAAAAAGGAGGAATAACCCAGGTGTGGGAAGATAAGTTTAGCAAGGAAGGCTTCACCTTTGACGATGTTTTGTTGGTTCCTAGAAAATCCGAGGTACTTCCAAAGGAAGTGGATGTCAGCACCAAGTTGAGCGAGAAGGTAAAACTGAATATCCCTCTTATTAGTGCAGGAATGGACACGGTAACGGAGGCTCCTTTGGCGATTGCGATTGCCAGAGAAGGCGGAATCGGCATTATCCATAAAAATATGACGGTTGAACAACAAGCTGAAGAAGTCGATCGCGTAAAGCGCTCCGAAAGTGGCGTCATTACGAACCCGTTCTCACTGCATGCGGGACACCTGGTCTCTGATGCCGAGAAACTGATGGGTAAATTCCGCATCTCTGGTGTACCGATCGTGGATGAAGATAACAAATTGATCGGCATCCTGACGAATCGCGATTTGCGTTTCATTCATGATTATAACACGGTGATTAGCGAAGTTATGACAAGTGAGAACTTGGTTACGGCTCCAGTAGGAACAACGCTTCAAGATGCCGAGACGATCCTACAGAAGCACAAGATTGAGAAGCTGCCGCTCGTGGATGAGGATAACGTGTTGAAGGGGCTTATCACCATTAAGGATATTGAGAAAGCGATCCAATTCCCTAACGCTGCGAAAGATGCTCAGGGACGACTTCTTGTAGGCGCGGCAATCGGTATTTCCAAGGATACGTTCGAAAGAGCGGAAGCCTTGGTTAAAGCAGGCGTAGACGTGATTACGGTTGACTCGGCGCATGGTCATCACATCAACATCATTGATGCGGTTCGCAAGCTGCGCGAGCTTTATCCAGAACTGACCATCATTGCGGGCAACGTGGCGACGGGTGAAGGAACACGTGAACTGATTGAAGCCGGTGCGTCTGTCGTTAAGGTCGGAATTGGTCCTGGTTCGATTTGTACAACCCGTGTTATTGCAGGGATCGGGGTACCACAGATTACGGCCATCTATGACTGCGCAACGGTTGCCAAGGAATATGGCATTCCGATCATTGCTGACGGTGGCATCAAGTATTCCGGTGAGATTACGAAGGCAATAGCTGCAGGCGCTAGCGCGGTTATGCTCGGCAGCATGTTTGCCGGTACGGAAGAGAGCCCGGGTGAAGCTGAAATCTACCAAGGACGTCGTTTCAAAGCATACCGGGGTATGGGATCCATGGCTGCTATGAAACAAGGAAGTAAAGATCGCTACTTCCAAGATGACGAT
>NZ_JBHTYI010000063.1:0-7237 GCF_043656335.1 Peribacillus sp. NPDC056705
TCACCGCCCGCCCCGCGGAAAGCGAGCATCTGGAGGGGAAATCAACCACACCGCTTTACTTGGTAAATAGCAACAAAGTATGCGAAAACAGCCTTGTTTTAAAATCATGGTTCGGGTGAGACCATCCCCCCTTTTGTACACAAAATAAAAACGTTGATAATTCTATCAACGTTTGTTTAATAATTTTTTAACAATTCTTTTAAAAAATGCTTTGTAGCTTTTCTTTTTGATAACTTGCTGGACATGATATTTCTTCTCGATATAAATTTCCTCTTTATTTATGGCATTATGTTCTGCTAATACCAGACCCAAATCGGAGTTATGATCTTTGTTCAGGACAATTTTGTAAGGAATATTATGACTCATTGCCAATTTTATATATTTCCCTAAATATTGATAGTCCATCTGACCATTTAAAAATAAATTTGAACGGGGATGCTGCTTCATCATTTGCTCTATTTCCGGATATACATTCGTTTCAAAGACTTGGCTTTTTTTTAAGACGATGACGACGCGCTCCCGTAATGTGCCCAGAAATTCCCTGCGTTCACCAGGCTTGATTTCTTTTGGACCATGGATGCCTTGTTCTAGATAGTCCTCCACCTTTAGGCGTGACAATTCTTCCCCACCTCCGCTTTCACATCAATAATGTATGTAATATGGCCAAAAATAGTGCCCATCATTTCTACGTTTGCCAAAAAAGCAGAAAGTTGCCCTTGTTTTAATATTACATATTTTTAGTCTACCCCCACTTTAAAAAATTGTCACTTTAGCTCCACTTCATGCATAGGATAGTGTATGTGTAAATGTAGGTGGCTTAAATGAGGGACGGGGAAAAACATGAAGAAATTGATGGTATTTTTATTAATATTCGCTTTTAGTTTAGTTGGGTTCAGTAATACTTCAGATGCGGCAGCAAGGCAACTGATTATCATCAATAAAGCCAATAATCAGCTTGCCTATTACGAAAATGATAATTTGGTGAGGGTTTTCAGCGTGGCGACAGGAAAGAATGCCTCCTACACCCCTGAAGGAAAGTTCAAGGTAGTGACAAAGATTGTGAATCGTCCCTATTATAAAGGCAACATTAGAGGCGGAGACCCAAAAAACCCTCTAGGTAAAAGATGGCTGGGGATCAATGCAAGGAATACACCAGGAAATACCTACGCAATACACGGAAATAATGATCCTACCACCATTGGGAAATATATAAGTGCCGGTTGTATTCGTATGTATAACAATGATGTTCAATGGCTGTACGAAAGGGTGAAAATGAACACTGTAGTGTTGATTGCCAGTTCGAATAAATCATTTGCCACCATAGCTGCCACGAATGGCTATAAAGTGAGCGAATCTGTGAGCCTTCCCGTAAATACCAACCCTTCCCTGAAGAAAGGAAGCAGTGGTCCCCAAGTAATTGAACTGCAAAAAAGATTAACTAAACTTGGATACAGTACTAAAGGAGTAGATGGGTCATTTGGAAAAAATACTGAAGTTGCTGTAAAGAAATTCCAAAAATCCAAAAAGCTCACTTCAGATGGAGTCGTCGGACCCAAAACGAAAAAAGCGCTTGGACTTAAATAATTTTCAATACCGATATCCACTGTTTAGAGGATATCTTTTTTTATGTTTTAATTGTACAACCTATACATTATTACCCATATCGTCTTTATTTTCCCACCATCAGTTATTGACTTTATGTTATAATTTATACATCAACAGCTAATCATAATCGCACTGTCATTACATATAAGGAGGTAATACAAATGTACGATGAAATTCTCTTAACATCCATTAAAGCAATTTTTGTAATAGGCACCATCGCGATGTTTGTGATTTTAGGATTCGTAAAAGGACGCCGTTTTTAACTTTATCTAAAATATCCTCACCTGCCTGATTACATGTATAATTTTATACCGGTAATCAGGTTATTTTTCACTCAAAAAAAAAGCATATCCTCTCTGGGCATGCTTTTCCTTACCAATTCCAAAAATCCGTTTTATCTAAAAGTTGATCGATGTCAAATGTATCAAGATGGAATGGAACTGACTCTTCCGCAATCGCCTCAGTGGCTAACAATAACTGGTCGATATCAATAATGGCCAAAACAGTCCTCTCCCTTTTTTTAATGGTCTTTACCCTCATTTTCATTACATTAAACACTTCGTTCAAAAGAAATTTTATTTGAGGGTATCCTTTAAATTTTACATTTGACATTCATTTTAGATGCAGTGAATCTTTTTCAGATCCTTCCTGAGAAAGCGTATGTATCAATTTAACCAGCTTATAAAAAGTCCCGCTGCAGATTGTAACCTCGGGCAGATTATGAAATATTGATTTTTTATTAATATGATAATTGTCTTTCTCGGGTGAATAAACTATAATTTTCTTATTTAAAGATAAAGCATATCCAAGCTCATATAGATTACCTTTACCTGCTGTTAGGAAGATCAGCATGAAATCGGCTTCCTCAATCCCTTTTTTTTCATATTCTCCAATGCCGTCCTTTATTTGGTTTTTTTCATCATTCGTAATTAAATTCAAGTCATTCACACAAGTAAACCCTTTTGAAGTCAATTTCTTGATCAATGACCTTACTTGCTTCAAATTTTTTTCGTCTGATGCTATATAATATTTCACACATACACCTCCAAAATATATAACTATTGATACTTTTTACCTATGTTACCTATACTATACATATTCGTTATAAAGAACGCAATATCCTTTCCCCAAAAATAAAAAATATTTAAAGGGATTCAAACGAACCAAAAAACCATCATTCCTTTTTCAGGTAATGATGGTTTTTCAAATATGCAGTGGAATCATTTTCACCGTCACTTCAGCTTACTCAAAAAATAATAAACTATGTACAAATTTTGGTTTGACATTCAGGGTTATAAAATGTTCATTGAATGTAAAGAAATACAAAATAAAAACCTTGTCCCCTAATCGACAAGGTTTTTTTATTTTTCATATGTGATATTTTCTATTTCAATCCTGAAGGGGGCAGCCTCACAAATATTAATCCCCCTATCCAGATTCACCTTTTCCATTTCACTTGCATCCGGGATTGTTTTTTTATCGTGAATAAAATGTTCGACCATGGCTTCCAACAGTTCTTGAGCACAAGCTAAGGCATCTACCCGATTCCTACCGCTAACGGAAGAAATAATTCCTTCTCGCCTAAAATCCGGGAAGCAAACTTGAACGGAAAAAGAATCGATAATCAACGGGTGCTTTTCATAATAGAATACGGCTGGATACTCAAAGATTTGAATGGTCAAAATATCATCCCTTCATACCATATTTAGGTTTTTAGTTAATTATAACATGAATTTCCATTTTAAATATGTTTAAATTACTTTTCTTAGTTTTTTAGGTTATTACTTAGATTTAAAAGGTTGTTATGTCCGTACTTACCGTGAAATAAAAAAACACCAGGAAAATCAGGATCAAGATAACATTCAAGATAATTCCAATGATGCTGCACACTTTCCCAGCTGTCACTAATCCCTTTCCAGATTCACCAGTAAGCTTAATTTCTTGTTTACTCTTCGAAGCAAATATTAAACCTAGAATACCTAATATGATGCCTATGAATGGAATTAACAGGGATAATACCCCCATGATCAATGATACTATAGCTTTGCTATTGGTTAGTTTGATTTCCGACATATCTTCCACCTTCTTTCTTCCTTTATATATACGGTTAGTAAAAGAAAAAGATTCGTTTTTTGTGCACTTATACTTCTAATATTCTAGATGATTTCAGAAATCCGCTCGCTTTCCGCAGACTGTCTGCCAATCCTTTTCGCCGCAAGCATCTAGCGGTGTCTCAACTTGCCGGTTATTCGGCAGTTGTGTCGCAAATTCTTCTAGCTGGTTAGGGACTCATCCCTAATTAAAAATGTAAAAAATACATGAGGCTACCCAAGTCTTCTTTTAAACGATGGTCCGAGGTGATAGCAAAAACCTCCTTTTGTAGACAAGTAGAAAACGACTCATTCCTGAGTCGTTTTTTTAGGTTCGTTTCAATTCAAGTCTTTGGGCTACCATAGAGAGACAATAGTTAACAATGAAATACATGAGAGCCACAAGGATCAAAATTGGGATTAAGTACTTTTGACTTTGTCCATATATGATTTGACCATGATGAGTCAGCTCCGGTAAAGAGATGACAACAGCTAAAGAGGTATCCTTTAATAATGAAATGAATTGGCTGACAATAGGAGGAACCATGCGGCGCAGCGCTTGGGGAAGAATAATATGTATCAATGCCTGTGTATAGCTCAAGCCTGATGAACGGGCAGCTTCCATTTGGCCTTTATCAATCGATTTAAGTCCACTTCGAATGACTTCAGAAAGCATGGCAGACTCGAATATTGTCAAGGCAACAATGGCCGCTGGAATGATTTCAAGTTTAATCCTCACCTCCGGCAAAGCAAAATACGTAAAAAATATTATTAATAACAGCGGTAAATTCCGAATCGTTTCTACAATCAAAGCCAATATTTGTGATATCACCGGCACCTTTGCGTAACGGATAATACCAACAAGCCCGCCAATAATGAAACTTAGAATGATGGATATAAAAGCTACCTGGAGCGTTACCCAAAATCCTTCTAATAAAAACTTAAGATTATCTGGTGTATAGGCACCTGCAAAATCCATATCATATACCTCCTTCAATTACTCTTAGCCAGACGTTTTTCCAAATAACCAACGCCAAAACTTAAAGGAATGGTAAGTATTAAGTAAAAGGCTGCAACGAAAATATACACATCAAACACGACAAATGTCCTTGAAGAAATCAAATCCCCGTGGTACATAAGATCGAGTCCTGCAACGACGGCCAAAATGGAAGAATTCTTAACTAGATTGATAAATTGGTTCCCTAAAGGAGGTATGACTATTTTAACGGCCTGTGGCAATATGACGAGCCTCATTGCCTGCCCATATGTCAGGCCTGAAGAACGGGCAGCTTCCATTTGACCCTTTGGCACGGAAAGTATGCCCGCTCGAATTGCCTCAGCTATGAAAGATGAAGTGTAAATGGTCAAAGCCAATGTCCCTGCGTATAGACCGCTAAGTTTAAGACCGAGAAAGAAGAAAAAGGTTATGATCAATAACGGTATATTCCGAATGAACTCGACATAGGCGGTACCCAGCCAGTTTAGTGGCTTTATCGGCGCAATCCGCATGATAGCAATAAGCACACCAAGAATCAAACTCGCTACCAACGCGATCAAACTCGACATGATCGTATTTCTAAAGCCTAATAAATACATATCCAGGTTCTCTGTTAAAATGGAGAAATCAAGCACGGCGTACACTCCTTTAACTAGTAAGGATGAGCAAAACGCTCATCCCCACAGACATATGTTCAAATGTTATTTAAGGCCAGCTTCCCTTATACATTTGCTAAAATGTTTAATGTTTAATCCATTTATCATGGATTTCATCGTACTTACCTGAATCTTTAAGTGACTTAAGAGCTTTATTCAACTCGCCAACAAAGTCAGCATTTCCTTTTTTCACGGCAATTCCATAAGGCTCTTCCGTAAATGTACCGCCAACAAGTTCATAACTTGGATCCTCATCCGCCATTCCATAAAGGATGGAATCATCCGTTGTCAAGGCATCCCCTTGCCCGGATTTAAGTGCGGCGAACGCTTCGGAATAGTTTTCAAATTCAAGCACTTGTGCTTCAGGAGCTTTTTCACGGATATTTATGGAAGAAGTAGAGCCCTTGACGGCCAATACCTTTTTCCCTTTTAAGCTATCAATACCCTTAATATCACTGCCCTTTTTGACTAACAAAGATTGTCCGGCATCGAAGTAAACATCAGTGAAGTCAACTTCTTTTTTACGATCTTCCGTGATTGTCATGGTCGCTACAATCGCATCGATATCACCATTATTCAATAATGCCATCCTTGTCTTAGATGTCACTTCTTTAAATTCAACTTTATTCTCATCACCAAGGATTTCTGCTGCAAGAGCTTTGGCGATATCAATATCAAAGCCTTCTACATCTCCAGTCTTAGGATTTTTCAGACCGAATAGCCTTGTATCATTTTTCACCCCGAAAACGATCTTATCCTTTTCCTTCACTTGTGCGAGAACATCTTTTGCTTTGTCTTTACCTCCACCATCATCAGCTTTGTCTGATTCCTTGCCCCCGCCGCATCCAGCTAATAAGATGACAGCCAGTAATGATAGCAAAGATAATTTTAACCATTTCTTTTTCTTAAACATGAAATTCACCCCTGTTTTTTATTTAATGATTTAATATACGGCTAAGGAATAAACGAGCCCTCTCTTCACGAGGATTGGCGTAAAACTCAGCCGGTGATGCCTCTTCCAAAACCCTTCCTTCGTCCATGAATACGATTCGATCCGCTACTTCACGGGCAAATCCCATTTCGTGCGTAACCACCACCATCGTCATGCCTTCATGGGCAAGGGCCTTCATTACATCCAGTACCTCGCCGATCATTTCTGGATCCAAGGCTGAGGTAGGTTCATCAAATAGCATGATTTCGGGACCCATTGCCAAACCTCTGGCAATCGCTACCCGTTGTTGCTGTCCACCAGAAAGCTGGGAAGGAAATGAATTCGCTTTATCTCCAATCCCCACCTTGTCCAAATATTTTAGTGCAATCTTTTTCGCTTCCTCTTCGGATTGGCCTAAAACCTTCCTGGGGGCAAGCATGATATTCTCTAGCACGGTTTTATGAGGATACAAGTGAAAATGCTGGAAAACCATACCGATATTCCGACGGAGTTTGTTTATGTCCGTTTTTTTATCAGCTACATTTGAACCATTTATGGAAAGGGAACCTTCCGAAATGGTCTCTAGACGATTAATGCATCGAAGCAGTGTACTTTTCCCTGATCCGGACGGTCCGATGACCACGACCACTTCCCCCTTCTTAATCGTAAGATTAATCTCTTTCAATACATGGAAATCGCCATAAAACTTATTCACTCGGTCAAAAACTATCATAATTAGCCCTCCGCCCCTAATCAATCTTACAAAACTGAAAATTTATAATAATCAGAATTACACAAGCGTAATATAGCATTCTCCTCAAATTTTATGTATAATCCTTTCTTCCACCATTATTTCCCAATATTTCGAGAGTGATAGTGAAACGACCATTTTTATTGTTATTTTAAACTAGTAATTTAAATAATATATTCAATATTCACACTTTTTATTATATAAAAT
>NZ_JBHTYI010000064.1:0-332 GCF_043656335.1 Peribacillus sp. NPDC056705
TTATCAAACGATATATCCGGCTCGGACTGGCTGCCCTTGCGTCCGAGGATCATCATCGACCGCGTCAGCGGAATGACGTCACCTCGCTCGTACGGGTTCCCCCGCTCCACCATCAAAAAGAAGGATTGGTCCATTGCGATCCCTCCTAAGTCTTGATCTCTACGAAACTTTATCAGTCCACTGTTATACATTTATTATAATCCAGCCATTGAGCTGCTGCCTAATATCCCTATGATAGAAGATAGAGAAAGAGCAGCAAGAACTGCTCAGGTTACATCATTGTGGGGGATTAATCATGAAAATACGCAGAAATTGGAAGAAAATCATGCTGT
>NZ_JBHTYI010000064.1:342-5556 GCF_043656335.1 Peribacillus sp. NPDC056705
GTTTTTACTCACCGTCGTAGTCTTTCTATTCTTAAATAATACATCGTTATTTACGGAGCAACGTGACGGGGGACCCGTCCTGCTCGCTCATCGGGGCATCGGCCAAACCTTTCCGATGGAAGGCATCGAAGCCGATACCTGTACCGCCTCACGCATCTATGTGCCTGAGCACGCCTATCTGGAGAATACGCTCCCCTCCATGGAGGCCGCCTTTGCCGCCGGGGCCGACATTGTTGAACTCGACGTTAAGCCAACTAAGGATGGACAATTCGCCGTGTTCCATGATTGGACGCTCGATTGTCGTACCAACGTCACCGGCTCTATATCCGATTATACGATGGAGGAACTCAAACACATCGATATCGGTTACGGATATACGGCAGATGAAGGGGTCACTTATCCGTTCCGCGGCAAGGGTGTCGGCATGATTCCGTCCCTGGATGAGGTGTTGACGGCATTCCCGGACGGCGAATTCCTCATTCACATCAAAAGCACCAACCCGGAAGAAGGCAAGCAATTGGCTGAGTATTTAGCCGGGTTACCCGTTAAGAGACTCAGTCAGCTCGCAATATACGGAGACGATGCTCCCATTGGCATTCTCCACACTGCACTCCCATCCTTGCGCGTCATGTCAGCAGACAGCCTCAAGAGCTGCCTCGTATCTTATGCCGGAGCAGGGTGGAGCGGTTATATCCCTTCGGTCTGCCGCAATACTCAACTGCACATCCCGGAGAAGTACGCTCGCTACTTATGGGGATGGCCGGATAAATTCCTGAACCGGATGGATGGCATGAATACGCGAGTCTTTCTGGTAGCAGGCAAGGGCGGTTGGTCTGAGGGGTTTGACACCATAGAGGACCTGGAACGCCTGCCGGATCAATATAGCGGCGGCATCTGGACCAACCGGGTGGATGTCATCGCACCGGAGTTCACTTTACCCGAATAGTCGATATTTCAAAAATCATAGATATGAATGAATAATGATAGAGCTCCGCTATTTGCGGGGCTTTTTTTATATAAATAGCCCAATCAGGCAAAGTTTTTGGGGCATTTCTACCGATTATTATTAGTATAGGTCTTTTTCAATCATTTCATATTACATATATTGGAATTATTAGGAGTTGATATGCATTGGCCAAAGATACAGAGAAGAAGGGAATGGCTTGGTTTAAGGGCGCCCGCTCGAACCAGAGTCAGACCGAGAAGCCGTCAGAACCGCAGGAGGTTGCTGTCATCGAACCTGCCGAGGAACCGGCTCTGTATACGACAGCATCCGAACGATCCGGTGGGGAGAGTAGCAACGGGTTATTCACCAAAGACAATCAGGACAAAATCGGCCTTGATGTCATTGTATCGATTGAGAATATGTTGAAGGAACGCCAGTTGCTTTCTTATAAGAACAAAGGGCTGGAAGAGCAGCTATTCGCCGCGAACGAAACGATCAACCGCTATAAACATGAACAGATCAAGAAGGATCAACTGCTCTCGGAGAAGAACAAAGAGATCCGCGAACTGGAGAATGTACTGACGAACAAGCAGATGAGCTACGATCAACTGCTGGAAGATTATAAGGGATATCAGTTGGCTTCCAATCTAGCCTACGAGAAGCTGTCAGGCCAACTCGAGACCGAGACGGCGAAGTACAGCAAGCTCCAGGAAGAATCAACGGATGCACAATACCAAGCAATGCTGAAGATCAACCATCTGGAAGAGAAAATTCGCGAGCTGGAAATCTCCAACCGGAAGTATGCCGAGCAATACCAGAGCATTACGGAGGAGAAGGCCAAGCTGATGCAGACCATCCACGATTTTACGGAGAAGATGTCCTTCTCCTTCCAATCCAAGGGAGCGACGGGCACATCGTCGGCTGAATAAGCAGTCAATTAGAATAGAATCGCAACTAGAGAAAGGGGGCCTCTCATGCCAGACTCCTATGGAAAAGTGATCGAGTTGCTTGCGGTTAACGGAGACCCCGACGCCTCCTCGCTACATATCCGGTTGCTTGGTGAAGAGAACACAGATCTATACTGGGCAACAGATGATGACACCGCAAGGTGCTTGAAATCGGTCATGAACCGTTATACCGGAAATCATAAATATCGATTATCTCTACATACGACATGGGATATGATTCAACATCAGCACAGAGGTACCGTCATCCGGACCTATCGTGATCAAAGTGAGCGATTATCTTTTGCTTGCTCTGAACAGTTTAAGGATGAGTTAGCTGCGATACAGCAGCTGGAGCAGATCGGGGACATTCTTGCCCTGCCCTTCTTAACCCTGCCGAAGTCGCAGGTGGAAGAAGCGACAACTGCTTCACCATACCAAGGCAAAATATTAGGTACCTACCCGGTTACGAGTACGAGGAAAAGACGTTATTCGCATGCATTTAAATTGACAACCGCCATCCTCACCAGCATCATGCTGGTGTTGCTGCTCAGCAATTTCGACGCGGCCTATCCGAGCAAAGCCAGGCTGCATCAGGCTGCGACGGCAAAAGAGGACGTCACGACCGTTCTCTTTAACGTTCCACGGCCAATGAACCTGCTGACCATGAACGCTGCGGTGCCTGTACTGCAGGATCAGGCTCTTAATACAGACGAGGTTTCAGGTACGGACAGCGATTTCGATATCGCTCCGCCATTGACGCCTCATCTGGAGCTGCAAGACTCCCTGGTGTACAGCATTCCCAAGGGCTATGTAGCCCTCACCTTCGACGATGGCCCATCCAAATATTCAGTGGACATCATGAATGTGTTGAAAGAGCATGAAGTTGGAGCGACCTTCTTCTTCATAGGCAATAACGTCAAGAAATATCCAAAGGGCGTAGCGGCCATCCATGCAGCAGGATATCCGATAGGCAGCCATTCCATGAGCCACGCCCATCTACCCAGCCTGTCGTATGATGAACAAGTTGACGAGGTTAAGCGTTCTTCCCGGTTAATTGAATCGATTACCAAGAAGGAGGTCTCGCTCTTTCGCCCGCCTTATGGCGCCTTTAATGATCATACGGGACGAATCATGGATGAGCAGCAGCAGAAGATGGTGTTGTGGAATCGTGATCCTGAGGATTGGCTAACACGGGATGAAGGCAAAATACTGGAGTACGTGCGGCATATTGATCCTTCAGGCTCCATTATCCTGCTGCACGAATCCCAGGCCGTAGTCGATGTCCTCCCGCAGATTATAGCGGACCTGCAAGCGCAAGGACTTAAAATCGTAGGCTTGAGATAACCGGTAATATGTAAATACATAATTAAACCCTCCCTAACTTCTTATGCTCGATCTTGAAATCTTTTTCATCACGAATCGAACGATTTATGAGAAAATGACCAAGTAGAGATAACGAAGATCCTAAGGAGGGTTTATTGTTGTCAGACATTCATCTATCTGAGCTTGTGAAATCCGTGCTGGACGGGAAACAAGAGGCTTTCCAGCATATTTATACCCAAACGGTAGATCGGGTGTACCGCACCCTGTTCATCTTGAGCGACGGCTCTATTCGCGATGCTGAAGATATCACACAGAACGTGTATTTGGAGCTATATCGCAACCTGAACCAGTTCGACCCCACGCGTTCCCTCCATGGTTGGCTATACGGGATCACGCTGCGGCAGCTTCAATCTTACCGGCGCAAACGCTGGAAGGAGTTACGTAAGGAACAAAAGGAACGCGACAGACAATATATCCTGCACAGCGGAGCATCCGCGTCAGAAGTCGACTTCACCGACGAGTGTGTGCTCCATGAGCTGGATGTTCTATCAGACAAGCTTAGACAGGTTCTCGTTCTTCGCTATCTGAAAGGCTACTCACAGCAAGAAATAGCGGAGCTGCTGAATATTCCTGTCGGAACCGTGAAATCAAGGCTGCACCAAGCGCTTCGAAAGATGAAGGAACATCTAACCAAGACGCAACAAATACATCCGTCGAGCCAGCCTAGAGCTCAGCTTAGTGAGCGGATTATGCAGCATATCATCGAGATGCGCGGCAGCCACGGTCAAGTGCTCGCCAAGATCCAGATCGACTCCTTAGCCCCGGCTTGCCCTACCAATCAGATGGAAGAAACCATCCAGATGGTAATCCAGTCATTATCCCCCGGAGAAGGAAAAGCGATCTATATCGCGGGTGAAGGCAACACGGTTAACCAACAAACAAACTATCGGGCCCTACCATGGACGCAAGGACTAGAAGCGCTGATGGCTGCCGTTATCCCCTTAAAACCACTCCTGCCTGCGAATGTGCTTCCACGGGATATTCTGGTGTACAACGGTTTTGATAACGCAAGTGAGGAAGATATTGAGAGTATGGCTGCGGAAGCAAGACGCACAGGGAAATCTGTCATTGTACGCGACTTGCATCCAAATGATGTGATCGTCGGCATTCAGCTCATCTATCAGCAAGATGGCCTTCCATGGGAGTACCGGATATTCAAAACAACAAAAAGTCGAATTCAGGTGCCCGACATGATGGGTCAAACCATCCAACCGCTGACGATCAGAGGCCACGAGGCCGTATATCTGAGCAATACCGGCATACAGCAGTTGATCTGGGCTGAATGGGATAACTCCCTTAACCAAGCCATTCAGTATGAGATCACGTCAAACTCAAACGACTGGGACTCCCAACATTTGATTGCCGTAGCGAACTCCCTGACACAGCACATGATTTTAACAGACCATGATCCTACAGGCTCTCCATCAGCATGTACACGCCCGTGAAGATCAGAATAACGTACGTAAAGATTTGAAAGACTCGCTGATTTATCACTTTGAATAACCGCTGTCCCAGCAACAGACCGACGAACACCAAGGGAAGTGCCATACTACTGGAGAGCCAGACCGTCTTGCTCGTGCCTGCCACAATTACTTGGATGGCAAGACTTAGCGTATATATGAATAGATAGAAGGCGAGCGTGGTTCCCCGCAGCTTCTCTTTTTGTGTATCCGTACCGGAGAAATACAGCAATAATGGTGGACCTGGCATGCCGATGCTTGTCGTCAGCGAGCCAGAAATAGCTCCAGCTATCCCATCCCTTCCCCGAGTCTGGCGGATGCGGAATTGAAGCATCAGTAAGGCGGTCAAGACTAGGATAATCAAGCTTACCCCAAGCTTCAGCTGATGGATTTGGATCACCGAGAAAATGATAATGCCGATGGGTAACCCAACTACGCTTCCGATGATCAATCGTTTGAGCATACCAAAATCCACATC
>NZ_JBHTYI010000065.1:0-5193 GCF_043656335.1 Peribacillus sp. NPDC056705
CCTTTCTTTTGTGTGATTCGATTATATAACAAGGAATTAAAAATATAAATAATTAATTTTATGTTTTAACTAAAAAAAATCAATAATATTAATTTACCATTTAATATTGTTGATTATCTGTTTCCGTTATTCATTCAATAATTATATTTACCATAGTGGTGGATTGTAGGCATGCCTCTTGATGAAATCCCTAGTTACATATTGAGCACGATCACTTAGGTTATGAGATGCTGATTAATAATCCCTGGATATCCGATATTAATATTCCACCTGAGGTTGATTCAGCAGTCGTAGGATTGATGTATTATTAAATGATTTAGAACTTGAAAATTACTTCGTCTATATTTTAGTTAATAGGTGCTATTTTTGAATAAAACTTAGATTTTTAAACGACTTTAATGTTATATTTTTTAAGTACAGTGAAGGATACTATATCGAAAATTATACGACTATATTTTAATCCCGTCCTAAATTTTGAACGGGGTCTTCTTAGCCTGTTTTTCCTGTATAATAATACTATATTTTACATAAGGAGGGATTATTTATGGACCACGCCAGCAGTTTAATAGGGCTTTTTGCAATCATACCGATTTTGTTTTATCTGGGACTTATTGTTTTAAGTGTTTATTTCATAATTAAGGTAATAAAATTCATCAATGCAAAGACAAGATTAGATCAAGAAAGAAATGAAAAGCTGGATGAATTGATAAAAGCTATTGACAAAGAAAAAGAAAATCAAAATTAGCCTTTATAAAATAAAAGCACAGTCCCATTAAGGGTTGTGCTTTTGTTATTTTACAAGAATTGTATGGGATGATGAATCCATAATAGGTCCACTTAAAAGGGCTTTTTTTGTAACGTCAAGGTGAGTATACAAGCATTTCCTAATAAGTTCCATAACATATTAGGAGGTGATAAAATTGCCAGTTAAATTAGAAACTTTATTGAATCGTTCGGAAAAGAATATGGGCAGCGGAATTCATCCAGTCGTAAAAGAATCAGCATTGGAAATGGTAAAACGGGCATACGAAGAAGGTATTTTTGTCCAAATCAGCGCAGGTTTTCGGTCTATGGAAGAGCAAGCAAAGCTATATGGTCAAGGACGCCTGGGTTATATCTACGATGGAAAAAACTATAGTGATTTATCGAAACCGAGAGTGACCAATGCGATACCAGGTTAATCTTACCATAACTATGGACTAGCAATTGATTATTCCATAGTCAGCGATGGAAAGAATGCCATTTGGACAATTGATGCAAAATGGAAACGGGTAACTGCCATTGGTAAATCCCTGGGCTTTGCATGGGGCGGGGATTGGTCAAACTTTAAAGATTATCCGCACTTGGATATGACGGACGGACTAACTTATTCTCAGTTAAAGGCGGGAACAAAGCCTAAACTGATATCAAAAGTGAATGGAACCACTCCACCAGCAACACAAGTCGAATCGGATGTCATTGTTAAAGGTACGCCTGCAAAGGACAGCGGCAATCAGACTATCAAGTCCATCCAAAGGACATTAAATAGCCGGTATAATGCAAAGATAGATGTGGATGGTTATTATGGTCCTAATACTAAAAAAGCTTTGATAAAGGGTTTCCAAACCGAATTGAATAAACAATATGGTGCAAAGATTAATGTTGATGGAATATGGGGACCCCAAACAAAAGCGGCATCATCTAATGTTAGGGAAGGGGCGAAAGGGAATATCACCTATATTCTTCAAGCTGCACTTTATTTGGAAGGGCAAAATCCACATGGCATAGATGGTATCTTTGGAAGCGGAACGGAAATAGCGGTTAAGGCATTTCAAAGGGCAAGGGGAATACCTGCAGACGGTATTGCAGGTGAAAATACCTTTGCAAAACTATTGGGATAATATATGAAAATAAAACGATAATGCTTAAATGCAATTGGCTTAGAAAAAAAACCCTAAAAATGAGGGCTATTTTTGCTTGAATAAAAAATGGTTTTATAATAGCAGTTTTTTTAAAAGTAAATATCCCAATCGTTCAAGAAACGTAGTATAAGAAAGGTAAGAATACATACTGGGACAAGAAATGTGGCCGCATTTACGATATGGAAGTACCTCAATGTGGGATGCTTTATACCCTTGACTTTAATCACTAAATAAAAGAATGATAAGGTTGAGATAATTGGGCATAGCAAACCAAGATCTGTTAAAATCCTTGAAATTGGATAGTTCATGATACTAAGTCCAATAAGGAATGAAGCAAGGCAGATAATATTGATAACCGACAAAATGGTTGGTGTTAATAATAAGTTCTTTTTTACTGTCTACTGATTAGGTAGCAAGGCAAGGTTAAGGCTTTGTTAAAAGTAAAGGTTTATTTACTGAGTGCAAAGAGAAAATATCCAAATTTGTCCTTTCACAAATATGAATTGTAATATTTATCGAGCATTTATACTCATTTTTGTTCACTTAAAATTGACTGTAATATAATAGTCTTTTTAATTTTCCATCACATTTAGACAATAAAGTTAAAGGAGGACATAACTTTATTGGAGGAAAAATATGAAAAGAATATGGAAAAAGCCAATTTTGCCTATCGCCGCTATTAGTCTAGCGTCATTGATGATTGTAAATGGGATTCCTGAAACTCCAGTTCAAGCAGAATTGAATGTTCAATCACAGGTAAAAATGAAAAATCATGAGCTTCCGCTGGGAACGTCTTATTTGCATGAGCGAAGAACTTCCATGAATCCAGCGCCTGGATTGACGTATACCAAAATCAATCGTGGTGAAACATCTTCTAAAGACTATTTCACAGTGGATGTGGCATTTGTAGAAACACAGAAGCAGGCAAAGCTATTGCTGGGAGGTTTAAAGAGAGACGGTTTCAAAAATGCCCGCATTATAAGGGAACCGGATCGGGCCTTGGATGACCGGGAAAAAGGTCCACTTGGATACATTGTTCGCATCGGCCAATATCAGCAGGAAGCGGATTCAGCCGGAATGAGAAACAAGTTATCGGGTAAGGGATATTCGGGTCTACGGACTGTGTATACGGGTGAAGATGGTGAGAAAACAACAGGACCTTGGGTAGTGAACGTACTTGAAGTGGATAAGGATCGATTTCAAGGGCAAGTGGTGCCTGAATTAGCAAATGACGCAGTGATAGGAAAAGAAACATTGAGCCAAATGGCTGATAGAAATGATGCTATTGCAGGAATTAATGCTGGATACTTTGTTGTTGGAGCCAAGGATGGAACACTAGGCGATCCTGCCGGTATATTCGCCAGCAAAGGTCAACTTGTCAGTGAGGCGATAAATGGCCGTTCAGCTCTGATTTTATCTTCTGTTGAAGAGAAGGCAAACATTGCATCTGTTTCCACGTCCATTCAGGCTACTTCATCCGATGGTGCGGTTAGGGAAGTGGATGGATTAAATCGTAAGCCGGGATTGATCCGCAATTGTGGCGGTGTTGGAGGGGATACGACAACAGAACGGCCGAAACATGATTATACTTGTATGGATGAAAGTGAGCTTATCCAATATACATCCGTATTTGGAGAAAAGACGGAATCGGGCGATGGTGTGGAAGTGGTAGTGAATCATGCCGGGGAAGTGGCGGAAATCCGTAACCATCGTGGGGGAATGATTCCAAGCAGCGGTTCTGTTCTTGCAGGAACGGGGGAAGCGGCAGATTGGCTTCGTGACCATGCCCAACAAGGAATGAAGATTCAGGTGAAAAGTGAAATCATCGGGGATGGAAAGCCATTAAAATTGGACCAAACCACTAGCATGATTAACGGAGGTCCTCGATTATTGGAAAACGGAGAAATTTCCATTAATGCCGTAGAGGAAGGATTTCACTGGGAAGAAGATCCTGGGTTTTATTATCGTTTTGGGGAACGTCGTAATCCGAGAACGCTTGCAGGAATAAAAGAGAATGGAAATCTATTATTTGTCACCATAAATGGGCGCGCACCCGGATGGAGTGTGGGGGCAAATTTTGAAGAAAGTGCAAAAGTCATGAAGTCATTAGGAGCCGTAGATGCCATCAATCTTGACGGCGGCGGATCGACGACCATGACAGTTGGGGCTGACCGAGTCACAAGACCATCTGACGCAACAGGTGAACGCCCGATTGCCGACGGAATTTTGTTAGTAAAATAATAGATGAACATGTAAAGAAGATAAAGAGTAAATTCTTCATATATTCAGAAGATACCTTTAAGCAGTGATAGTAGTTTTAGTTCAAACCCGCCGTCACGAATAAACTAAAAAATCTCTTCAGAAACCTATCTGAAGAGATTTTTTAATAACGGGATCATCCGACCCAAATCAATTTAATATAAGGATTTTGAAATACTTTCAGCCGTTTTTAGCAATAAAGAGATATGTTGTTCCATCGATTCCTTATTCCAGCGAAAGACAGGCCCGGAAATGGAAATAGCTCCAATGACTTTTCCTTTAGCACCGAATACTGGTGCTGATAATGCAGCTACATTATTCGTGATTTCTTCCTCATTAATTGAGTAACGGGTATTTACTATAATTTCTAATTGCTGTTGTAGCATTTTTCTTTCTTCCTCTGGAAGGAGGTTTAATACTTGTGCCTGTAAGCCTTCGCTTAGAAATGCCAATATTACCCGTCCGCTTGAGCCAAATTGTAGCGGAATCCTATTGCCAACCCCTGCTCTTCTGCTTATTTCCTGATTACTGACATGTTCAATTACACACATCCTTACCATATTTGTTAACATATAAAACCCTACCGTTTCCTGTGTCTCGTCTCTTAATTTAATTAATTGTGGATCGATTATTGAGACAAAAGGTACATCGGAGATTATTTTATTTGCATAATCAATAAACACCGTACCAAGTGAATATTTTTTAGAATCTGCATCTTGGAATACCAAACCGTCCATTTTTAAAGTAGTAAGCAGACGATGAGTGATAGGGGGGGAAATGTTAAGGTTTTCGCTAATATTTTTAATTCCTTGTGGACCGGTTGTTTCATTTAAATAATTGATGATTTTGATTGCACGCTGCACCGTAGAAGAAATCTTAGTGTTCATAAATAAATCCTCCAAATAAAATTCCGAATTAATTTAATTATTAAAAATATTATATCATAGTGTAATAAGGGCCAATCAGTAGCTAGAATAGTTTCCGTTATCATTATTATGAATTGAAAGGGGTGATTCAGAAAGTTCACCAAAAG
>NZ_JBHTYI010000066.1:0-4634 GCF_043656335.1 Peribacillus sp. NPDC056705
ATATTAGTTCCCCTTCATCATGGGAAACTAATATTTAAGAGCAGTATAGAATTCGAGACATTTAATAAATTCCCTGGCAGCTTTTGAAAAATACTGCTTCTTAGAGCGAACATAACCGAATTCCATTGTATTATTTTCTAACTCCACCAAAGGAATGGCCACAAGTTCCCCGCTTAGGAAATAGGGGTCGCTGTTCACTCCAATATCATAGGAAAAGGCAATGGCTAATCCCTCAGCGACGGTTTTTTTGATGATTTCCGTATTATTTGTGAAAAACAAGATATTCATCTCACCGTAATGATCAAAAAAACCTTTAATGAACGCCTTCATTCTTGGTCCATTGTAAACGACCAGATTTTGGTCCATTAGCTCTTGTGGGGTTATGCTTTTACGGTTGGCTAAAGGGGAATTCTTACTGACCGACACAATCACTTTTGCTTCCATTAAAGGTTGAAATTCCAACTCATGTTCTTTTGGCTTAATCTTTGGAATGTTCAAGAGCCCGATGTCTATCTTATCATTCAGTACTTCTTCGGTTATCTCTTGTCCCCCTTTTTCTTCAATCACGATTTTCACCTCAGGATACTTCTTCTTAAATAATGCCAAGGATTTAGGCAAAACCGTAAGAAATAAACCCTGTGTAGAGGATAGGCGTAACTCTTTTTCCATCGTATCTGAATGTATTTGCGCACTGTCTCTTATTTCTTCCAATTTGCTTAATACTTCAAGAGCCTTCTGGATGATTTCCTTTCCGTCCTCTGTAGGTATGGTTCCTAACCGTGACCGTTTGAAGATTTTTATACCTAATTCCTTCTCCAGACTGGTAATGGCCATGCTGATTCCAGATTGAGAGATATGGAGGCTCTCTGAAGCAGTGGAAATCGAGTTTACCTCGGCCACCTTTATGATATATTCCAATTGTTCTATATTCATTGTTCATTCTCCTTCTAGCCTATTACCCATATCATACCTCGAACAGAAAGCCCTTTCAATTTTAGAGAAGAAGAACCAGGACATCTAGAACTGTCTCGTCAAAAGCAGAGTGCCAGTTTTATACAATGGTAGTTGTTTTTTCGTATTCTTTAGCGGGTTGTGCCCGATTATTTTTTATAGAAACGGCAACAACCGTTCCCAATAACGCCATTATCACCAAAAACAGGAAAGCTGCATTATAGGAGTCATTAAACAAACTGATAATCAAACCGATGGCTAAAGGAGAAACCGCACCTGCAATTTGACCGGCAAAAGTTACAAGCCCGGAGGCAGAGCCCGTAAGTTCCTTTGGTGAGTATTTTATGATAATCGTATATAGAACGGTTCCAAAGAAAGACAGCGCTATGGAGTTAAGAGTGAGATAAGTGATGAAAAGTGCTATGGATGTGGCGTTAGACATTAAAAAGAGAAAAATTGCCGATAATAAAGCTCCTGCTGCAGCAAGATACTTCTCCCGGTTAGCCATATGCTTATCAAGGAGCCAACCGCTTACATTAAACATCAAGAAACCAAAAACATAAGGGATTGCCAATAAACCCCCTGCGGCTATTAAATCAACCCCTTTTTCCTTAACCAAATATATAGGCATCCAAGTGATCAGCCCATAGTTGATAATATTTGAGATAAACTTGAAAGATATGAGTTTCCAAATGTTTTCGATTTTAAATAATAGTTTCAGGGCTACCTTTTTTTGTTTCGGGTTGTCTTTTTTAACCTCTTGAGTTCCTTGAGGCTTTAGAATGAACCAAATACCGAAAGAAATTAATATCCCCAGAACTCCGGCAATGGTAAACATGCCCCGCCAACCGAAAGCTACAACCATCGAAGCTGCAAGAGCAGTACCTAATATCCCGCCAATATTCTGGGCAGACAGGAAAAACGAATTTGCCCGGCCCCGTTCTTCTTCCGGGAAGTTATTTCTTATAGTGGACATACTGGCAGGATAGAAAGGCCCTTCACCTAACCCGAACAGAAAACGAATGAATAATAAAGACATGAATGACCAAGCAAACCCAGACATAACAGTGAACAGTGACCAACTAAACAAAGAAACAGTTACCATGACCCTTGCTCCATATTTATCGGTCATCCATCCGCCAAGCGGTTGCATGAGTGAGTAACTAACAAAAAATATACTAATTAAAAAACCTGTCTGGGACGTATTGAGATGAAACTCATCCCCAATGGGAATAATTCCGACATTTATGGCAACGCGATCAAAAAAGCTTAAAATCATTCCAACAAATAAAAGGCCGCTGATCACTAATTTTCGTTTCTTACTTGCATACAGCTGCATTCCTCATCACTCCATCTTTTATATTTTCACAAAACTTTCGAATTATAGGGGAAGCGCTTACAATTCCTTTCAAAATGGCAAAGCTTGAAAATTCACTATTCACTTATTGATTTTTGTTCTGTGACTATTAGGAGCGTTTTCACTAAAAGACAATGATGATTTAAAAAAAACGAAACTGGAATGCCTACATGATTATTAGATACATTCAAGCCCACGAGACTAATAAGTAGGCTCGCGGGTAGAAATATTCGTCACTTGATCCATCATGCTATAAAGTAATTGATTATCATGGAGTAACGATATTGACCTTTGGCTGAAATTGATCAAGCAAAGACAGGAAATCTTCGAACTGTTCTTTATCACCGGAAATGGAAACTTTACCGGCCGCTTCCATTTTGGATAAATCTTCACGACCTAGAGCAATCTGATAAAAGGTCATTCTATCTAATGTTAATGTTGCATCAGGGTTGGAAGACATTTTCCCTTTTTCGAAGTTCAATACAGAATTATCCAGATTGAACATGTAATTGGTTTTCGAATCTGTCAATGTCAAATTGAATGTCATAATTTTATTTTCAGCTTTTGTTCCATTTAATTTAATGGACAAGAATTTCAGGAAATCATCCATTGGCATATTGAGCAACGTATCGAGAGTCATCATTCCGCCAGTTCCCTTCTTGTCTGCCACACCATTCCTTAACTCCTCTGCGCCGGCTAGATAGAAATTACGCCACACAGAAGATTCAGCAGTGTATCCTAATTGTTCATAAGCATTAGCCAGTAAATTTTTTGCTTCTGTATTTTTGGGGTTAGCCATGACTACATGCTTTAAGACTTGAGCCACCCAGCGATATTCCCCTTTTTTATAATCAAGTCTTGCCTGTTTAATGACCTTCTTTTCCCCACCCATATACTCTATATATTTAGCGCCCGATTCTTCTTGTGGTAAAGTATCCAAGTCGGATGGATTACCGTTGAAATATCCTAAATAAAAGTTATACACCGCTTTTACGTTGTGTTTCAAGGTTCCGTAATACCCCCGATTGGCCCAAACTTTATCCAACTTTTCAGGAAGCTTTAACTTTTCCGCGATTTCATCAGGTGTGAGTCCTAAATTAGCTAATCGTATCGTTTGGTCATGAATATATTTATACAAATCACGCTGACTTTCCAACTGCTCCAGAACATGGTCCTTTCCCCAAATGGGCCATGTATGAGCGGTAACCATAGCATCTATATCTTCATTTCCAAACAGATCAACCGTTTCATCAAGTGCTTTAACCCATTTTAAGGTATCTCTGGTTTTAGCTCCCCTTAATGTATAAATGTTATGTAACGTGTGTCCGGTGTTTTCGGCTACCACTAAAGTTTTGTAATCTTTGATGTAATAATGCATCTCAGATGGAGCTTCTGAATCCGGCGTCAATAAAAACTTAAAAGTTATTCCGTCTATTTCCACCGTTTGAATATCATCCTTTACTTCCATTGTTGGAGGCAAATAGCTAAAAGTTCCGTTACTTAATCCCGGGCCAATGCCAGAAGTAACAAACCCTCTTTCATTTGCGGGTAAAAGATTTCCAAACATATAACCTGCACGGCGAGACATTATATTACCTAAAAGAATGTTTTCACTTAGAGCTTCATCATTAAAACCTGCGGGAACAATAATGGGCACATTAGCTGGATTTTCAGCGTACTGAGCAATGCCTTTTATACCACCAAAGTGATCCGCATGACTATGACTAATAACAATGGCACTTACCGGTTTTTTGGGTCGATGTTCAAAATAAATCTCCATCGCTGCTTTGGCCGTTTCAATTGTAGAAAGTGTATCCAAAACTATTAATCCTGTTTTTCCTTCCACAATGGAAAGCACTGATAAATCCTGGCCCCGAACTTGATAAACGCCATCTACCACTTTAAATAAGCCTGTTATATTTTGTAATTGTGCCTGTCTCCACAAGCTAGGGTTTACAGTATTACTTGCCTGCTGATCTTCTTTGATGAATGAATATCGATTACTATCCCATACTACGTCACCTTTTGAATTTATTATTGGATTCATATTCAAGGGTGCAATGAATCCTTTATGTGCATCCTTGAAATCTTCCTTGTCTTTAAAATTCAACTGTTCATAAAATGCTTTATTTGCTGAAATAGTTGCATATGTTGCGGGCAATGGCTCACCAGATGAAGCATTTGTAACAGAAGATCCTGCAAGTATAGCAAAAACAATGGGAACGGAAACAATGCCTTTAATAAAAGTTACTTTGGACATTTCATACCCCTTTCTCGTTTGAATAGCAGATATCAGGTCTATATTCCGTGTGTTGAAGAAGTAAAC
>NZ_JBHTYI010000067.1:0-4522 GCF_043656335.1 Peribacillus sp. NPDC056705
CTCTAAATATATATCAGATTCTTCTACCCAATAATTTATTCCTGATCTATCACCTATAACAAATTGTATAACCAAACAATCAATCTTTGTCAAATACGTGATATTAGCAACTAGTTTCCTTTTATCTCTAAATGGTTTTGGCAAAAAAGGAGTAATATCAACCCCTATTTTTCGATATGACTCAATATAATTTAAAATTGATTCAACAAATTCTTTTACAAAGACTTCGGTCAAATATCCTAGTACTCTCCCTTTTAACATCAATTCTTTTTTCACTCTGTAATCCCCCCTACATTCATTCCTTTATTTTACCATCAAAGGGTAATGAAGGGGATAGGCTTTTTAATGGCTATTCTAACTGTTGTTCCAGTAAGATCAACTGGATTTGCACCTTTTTTAATAGTCATTTTAACTATTAAAGTGCAAATCATTCGTATTCACTATGAATACTGGATTTTTTGGAACAGTGTGCATGTTAACTGTAATTTTAAATTCTTTAAACATATTCCTTATTCCTTGTCCTCTTGTCATAGTCCCTGTGTCTTACCTAATCCTTATCCTTACACTCATCACACATAGCACAATTACCTTGAGTCATAAGTTCTCCACACTTACTACATAGCTTAAGTAGTTGCATACTCATCATGTCCTTAACTTCTTAGTCCCGTACACTTAACTATCGATCCGTACATTGCAGCAATAGTAAATATGTACTATAAGCACCAATACTCAATTAGTCTCTCTCCTTCTGTAATACGGATCATGTCATGCATGAATTGATTCACGGTTAACACTCCCTTATTTAGACAAATAAAAAAAGCCTGAGCATTGTGCCCAGACTCCTATCCATAAATCACTTTTGGTATGTTGGTTTTTTAACTGCTATCAACACCCAAAAAACCATGATTATTGGAATAAAAAATAAATTTAAATTAATTCTTTTATCAACGATAATTGAAAAAACATCGTTGATAATTAAACTAACTAAGCTTAATAAAATGCATAAAAGCAAAGAATGTAACGATAATTTCAGCATTTTTATTCTCGAAAAGTCAGGTATGTCAAACAATGTGTTTCCCCCTTAGTTTCGGATATTTTACCAGTATCCTAGTGCTTTACAAGCCTTTTTAACTTTAGGTTTCTTTTTACCCCATTTGTGGCAAGCAGAATAGGCTCCTAATTTATACAAGTCTTGGACTATTAAAGTAGCAACAGTCATCCCAACAACCGCCCCAAATACAAGTTTTAAAGCCTTTTCGAATCCTGAAGGCGGTGCAGAATGTCTACCTATAGCTGACGCTGATAGTTCTTTTATTTGAATAAAATCGTCTTGTTTAAGTATTTCCTTCTCTAATGATTCTGTTGCGCTTTCAATTTCTTTTAAATCATCTGAAGAAATTCCAATAAGTGCCTGTTGGAGATTGTTAACTTCAGCAGTCGATAGACCATTTTCTTTAGCATAATCTAAGTTTAACTTAATTTCATCATTTTCTTCAACAATACCATTTTGTATAACTTCTAATACTGATAGAATTTTATCCTTTTCAACTGTAGTAGCAGCATATGCCGACGATTGATTTGTTTGGATAGAAATCGGTGAAAATACAATACCTACAAATAAAACAAAAGAAATAATGGAAATCATACCTTTTTTAAAACCCATAATACATAAACATCTCCCCTGTATAAATTTACCACTATATAAAACTATCATATATTTCATGGTAAATAAAGTTTTATTCGAATAATACATCAGTAACATTTCCTCACTGAGGTTTCTTTAAATCTTAGGAGCATAGTAACTTGACCAAGGGTTTAATGTTTTTGGTATCTCTCTCAGCTTATCTCTTAGTTTATGGATTTAACATTTAATTCAATTTGATCATCTTTCCCATAAACGAAACTAAACAAGTTGTTCGATATATGGTGATGAGTGATGTTAGAGGTTGGAACAGAACGTAAGCATAAACACAGAAAATATTAGATAAGATATTAATCCACCTTTAACTTTTTGCATAAATAAGATACAATTTAAATGATGCACAGTTTAAAACATACATGAGCGGAAACTGCTGTTTGTATGAATCAGCGTATAACTAATGAAACAAACTGTTGGACACGTTGAAACAAAAGTATTTTGGAGGAATGTAAATAAATGATTACAGTAAATAATGTTGGTTTACGCTATGGCGATCGTAAACTGTTTGAAGATGTTAATATAAAGTTCACGCCTGGTAACTGCTATGGCCTGATTGGGGCGAATGGTGCGGGTAAATCCACTTTCTTAAAAATCCTTTCAGGTGAAATTGAAGCGCAATCCGGCGATGTCCATATGGGGCCTGGCGAACGCCTTGCCGTTCTAAAACAAGATCACTTCGCTTATGAAGAGGAAGAAGTCCTTAAAGTTGTCATTATGGGACATGAAAGATTATATGAAGTCATGCAAGAAAAAGATGCCATCTATATGAAGGAAAACTTCACGGATGAAGACGGAATGAAAGCGGCCGAACTTGAAGGTGAATTTGCCGAATTAAACGGATGGGAAGCCGAACCTGAAGCTTCAATCCTCTTAAAAGGCCTTGGCATTGCAGAAGACCTGCATACAAAGAAAATGGCTGAGTTAACTGGTGGCGACAAAGTTAAAGTATTGCTTGCCCAGGCACTATTCGGTAAACCGGATGTTCTATTACTGGATGAGCCTACCAACCACTTGGACCTAAAAGCGATCAAATGGCTGGAAGAGTTCTTGATCAACTTTGAAAACACTGTTATCGTAGTTTCCCATGACCGTTACTTCCTTAACAAAGTTTGTACACATATCGCGGATCTTGATTTCGGTAAAATCAAAATTTATATCGGGAACTATGACTTCTGGTATGAATCAAGCCAGCTTGCCCTTAAACTGACTCAAGATGCCAATAAGAAAAAGGAAGAAAAAATCAAAGAGCTACAAAATTTCATCGCGCGCTTCAGTGCCAATGCATCGAAATCGAGCCAGGCGACATCCCGTAAGAAATTATTGGATAAAATCAGCTTGGATGACATCGAGCCTTCTTCGCGCCGCTACCCATATGTCGGCTTTACACCTGATCGTGAAATCGGGAACGACCTGCTTCGTGTAGACGGACTCTCGAAAACGATCGATGGTGTAAAAATATTGGATAACGTCAGCTTCACGATGAATAAAGGCGACAAGATTGCATTTGTCGGTAAAGATGAGATTGCTAAAACAACAATGTTCAAAATCTTGGCAGGTGAAATTGAACCGGATAGCGGCTCATTCAAATGGGGCGTTACGACATCCCAGGCATACTTCCCTAAGGATAATGCTGAATTCTTTGAAGGTGTCGATTTAAATCTTGTCGATTGGCTCCGTCAATATTCTCCTAATGACCAGAGCGAAAGCTTCCTTCGCGGTTTCTTAGGCAGAATGCTATTTTCTGGCGATGAAGTAACGAAAAAGGCAAGCGTACTTTCAGGGGGCGAAAAAGTCCGCTGTATGCTTTCCAAAATGATGTTAAGCGGTTCGAACGTCCTAATGCTTGATGAACCTACCAACCATCTGGACTTAGAGTCGATTACGGCATTGAACAACGGTTTGATCAGCTTTAAAGGATCTATGATCTTCTCTTCTCATGACCATCAGTTCATCCAAACTGTAGCGAACCGGATCATTGAACTTACACCAAAAGGTACAGTCGATAAGCAAATGAGTTATGATGAGTACCTTGATAATAGCGAATTGCAAAAGCAAGTAGCCGAAATGTACAAATAATGCTTTTATGAAAGCACATCCTTATTGGATGTGCTTTTTTCGTTCCCGATTCTTCTGCCCCATTTATTCATGTATTGAAGGTATAAAAAACACGCTGCATTAAATATAATAATATTTCCCGAAAGATGGGCACTGAATAATTTCATCGATAAAAAGGTATATTGATAAGGAAGGAGTGAGTTAGAATTGGATGCTCATACAGTGAAAAATATTTTTGATGATACAGGATACCTTTTTTTATATGATAAATTCAGTTATCATTTTTATGTATCCGGATTGTTCGACTTAGTGGATCAAGAAAAAACAATCTCGGATTTTTTAGATTCCTATGGATTCGATGATAAAAATCCTCTTTTTTTTGACGACTTTTCCTTTTATTTTAATTGCTTTCATTATTCCCACCAAAAACAAAAGATGATAAATTACTTGAAAACCGAGTATGACGAACATATATGTTAAGTATAAAAAGCCAGATAAACTGATCCTGCCTTTTTTAAACGAGCACTATTCAAAAAAAAGGTAAGAGCATATAAGTGCTCCTACCTTAGACTGTAGACAAACTTGAACTGACCCAATAAAGTTAGACATATAGTTTAAGCAGCTTCTAAGACTTGAGTTCGGTATTCTATCGGACTCAGGTCGTTTAATTTTCTCTTCATACGTTTGTGGTTATAGTAATGAATATAATCATCTAATTACTTTTAAAAGTGCTCCATACTTTAAAACTCTTGGAGATAAAGCAATTCA
>NZ_JBHTYI010000068.1:0-4370 GCF_043656335.1 Peribacillus sp. NPDC056705
GACACTATACATATGAAACAGAAGTGGATGTGATGATGAGATGGCAGAAGAATCAATCTTGACGCAGGAAGGCTTTAACAAACTCCAGGAGGAACTGGATGATCTGAAGTATGTGAAGCGCAAGGAGCTCGCCGCGCGGATCAAGCTTGCGATCAGTTATGGTGACCTGAAGGAGAACAGCGAGTATCATTCAGCCAAGGATGATCAGGCGTTCATGGAGACGCGGATTATCATTCTGGAGAAGATGCTGAGTAAGGCCCGGATTGTCGATGCTGCTCATATGGATTCCAACACTGTGCAAGTGGGCTCGAGAGTCGTCTTGAATGATATTGAGTTTGACGAGAAGCTGGAGTATCAGCTGGTCGGCCCGGCGGAGGCAGATGTACTGGACAATAAAGTATCCTACGAGAGTCCGCTTGGCAAGGCATTGATGGGCAAAGCCGTTGGTGACCGGGTGAACGTGGAGGCTCCGATGGGTGTCATTAAGTACGCCTTATTGGAGATCAAGGGACTGTAATCATGTAGAAAAAAGGCGTAATCCCGCTAAGCTGGGATTACGCCTTTTTAAATATAGGATTCAGGCTCACGCAGAAACTGCAGCTGCTCTGCGTTCATAAATATAACATGCCATCCCGAGCAGGAAGGCCAGACTTACAAGCACGGCCCCCACCCAAGGCAGGGAGGACAGGCTGAGATGCGTAATAACAAGGCCGCCGATGAAAGCCCCCGCGGCATTCCCCAGATTGCCCGCAGAGTGGCTTGCGGTTGATGCCAGCGCAGGTGCCGACTGTGCGAGGTTCATAACTCGAACCTGCATACCAGGCATTACGGCGAATGAAGCTGCTCCCCATAGGATGATCGTCAATACGGCGGTTACCGGATGATACATGGTCAAAGTAAACACCGTGAGTATAATGGCCGTAGCTAGATAAATACCCAGTATGGAAGGCAGCAGCTTCCAATCGGCCAGCTTGCCGCCAATCATATTCCCGGCGGTAACACCGATACCGAACAGAACGAGAATCCAGGTGACGCTCTGCTCGGCGTAGCCGGTAATTTCAATTAGCAGCGGCGCAATATAAGTGAATACGGCGAATAGTCCAGCGTTGCCGAGTGCTCCGATGAGCAGAAACAGCAGTAGTCTCGGCTTGATGAGCGCCGTGATCTGCTGAACCATGCTGGAGTGCTTGTCCGGATACTGCTTCGGGATAAAGATGATAATGCCAACGAGCGCGATGATGCCCATAATCGCAATGGCGGCGAAGGATGCGCGCCATCCCATACTTTGGCCGATGAAGGTACCGAGCGGCACGCCTATGATGTTGGCAATGGTAAGACCGGCCATCATAATGGATACCGCCGCGGCACGCTTGTCCGGACGTACGAGGCGCGAGGCAATCACGGCTCCAACACCGAAGAACGTACCGTGCGTTAAGGCTGTCAGCATGCGTGCTCCCATGAGAACGGCGTAGTTCGGGGCGAAGACGGCGATGCCGTTGCCCAGAATGAACAGTCCCATCAACAGCAGCAGGAGTTTCTTCTGCGGGATTTTGTGCGTAAGCACCGTTAAGATAGGTGCACCTACTGCAACGCCCAGGGCATACATGGTGATAAGCTGCCCGGCTGAGGCGATGCTGACGTTCAGATCATCCGCTACGTTTGGGAGGATCCCCATAATGACGAACTCCGTCATGCCGATGGCGAATGCACCAACCGTGAGCGAGAGTAGGGACACAGGAAAGGCCTCCTTGGAGGCCGTATGATGTAATTGTGATGAAGCCATGGTGTGAGACAACCTTTCTGCTGTATAAATTATTGCGAAGATATCTGCAATCCCAACCTGATTGATCGGTATAAGAGACCTGCTCCATATTATTTAACGATTCTGCTGGATAAGCAAGCTTTTTATTTCAGGTGTACGATGGGGCCGGTTAATAGCACGTAAAGGACGTAATTCTGCCCAGATCATATCCCGCGTATATCCAGCTGCTACCCGTCCATCTGAAGCCTGCAACGGAGGTGCGTCCGACGAAGATCGGAAAGAACCAGAAACCCGGCCCATACTGCGGCCAAATATAGGTGTTCCGATACATGCAGCCCCTCATAGCGCCGGGATCAACGGCGAACGTCGAGGTGAGCGGCTGCACGGGCGTAATCTGCGGGGGTGGGGCCGTAGGGGGTTGCTGAGGGCCGAAAGGGCCTTGAGGCGGCATAAATGCCATACATGGTCACTCCTTAATATGAATATGTGTTTAAATATAGAGCAGCGTGATAACTAGCAGTTCGAACAGCACTAATGGCAAGATCACTTGATTGTAGTAGCTTGGACCGAATGCACGTGGATGTCCTTCAGCCGGCATACTTAGATACACGATTCCTCGATTGCATCCAACGACGACACCTTCGAATACGTCGCCATCCAGTGTCTCAACCCGGACAAGTTTATGCAGATGCTGTTTGCAGAGATGGTGCAGATGATCGCGGATAGCTTGGATGCCTTGGCTTGTGCTCGTTTCGGCTTGATATATGGTTTGCTCTTGATGTTGCGGGTATGGAACAGTCATGATTAGAAAACCTCCATCGCATAAATAGAAACAGTTAAATCATCTTATGCAAATGCCTATATAGAGGTGTGTTATTAACAAACCAACTTAATATAGAGATTGGTGGAAAGATAGATAATAATATCCCTTTACGGGAATATTCCTGATAAGGTATATTTGTTTCAAGAACACTATGCTTATGGGAGTGAGGTGAACGGATATGGCAGAAGCAGCAAGATGGCGCACCCCCACACCACAAGGCAGGCAGCTCACTGAACGATCCGGCTCATGATGGGGATGGTCACATTCAGTGCACTGGCAGAGCCTAATCGTCTTCATATGGTTGAAATGCTGCTCCATGGACCGATGACGGTAGGAGATATTGCGAATCAACTGGAGATTCGGCAGCCTCAAGCCTCCAAACATTTAAAGGTGTTACTGGATGCGGGGCTGGTTGAAGTGAAGGCGGAAGCCAACCGCAGGAACTACCAACTGCGAATGGAGCCTTTTCAAGAAATGGACAGTTGGCTCTCAAGCTATCGCCGGATATGGAGTGAACGGTACGACAATCTCGACGCTTACTTGGAGAAATTACAAGCTTATCCGAATCAGGATCCAACCAATCGTATGAAGGAGGAATAAGAATGGCAAGTTCAATGGTATGCAAGGCTGAAGGTCGTGAGGTTATACTGGAGCGTGTATTTAACGCACCGAAGGAACTCGTATTTAAGGTGTTCTCGGATGGAGAGCATCTGAAGCAGTGGTGGGGCCCGCGTGGTTGGGAAGTCACCGTATCCAATATGGATTTTCGGCCAGGCGGAGCATGGCATTATTGCATGAAGTGCATGGATCAGAGCCAGGGTGATTTCTACGGGATGGAATCTTGGGGCAAGTCGGTATATCAGAAGATCGATGAGCCGGATCGGATCGTGTACGTCGATTATTTCTCGGATGCGGAAGGTAATATATCGGAGGATATGCCGGCTTCAACGATCACGATGACATTTGAGGATCAAGGTGGGCAGACGCTACTGATTAGCAGGTCGGTATATGAATCTGAAGAGGCGGTCAGACAGGTGCTCGATATGGGGATGGAACAGGGCATCACCGAGACGTGGGATCGTCTCGAAGAATATCTGTCTTCCCAAGTGTAATCGAACAACATATGGACGAGTTCAGGGCTGGATTCCTCGCGGATTCCAGCCCTTGCTGCATTAGCTTGAAAAACCGCCTCAATACGTTCAATATAAAGATAAATCAATTCAGCGAATAAAGGCTGCATAACATAGACAATGTAGGAGGGTTCATCGATGGAGATTGGCGTTAGCTCGTTTGTAGAGACATGGCCGGATGTAGACACAGGAGAGGTTATGAGCCATGCACAGCGGATTCGAGAGGTCGTGGAAGAGATTGTCCTGGCCGATCAGGTAGGCTTGGATGTGTATGGTGTGGGCGAGCATCATCGTAAAGATTATGCGGCGTCTTCCCCGGCGGTTGTGCTGGCAGCTGCGGCCTCTCAGACGAAGTGGATTCGGTTAACGAGTGCGGTGACGGTGCTCTCCTCGGCCGACCCGGTACGCGTCTTTCAAGAGTTCGCTACGCTGGATGCCATCTCTAACGGTCGTGCGGAGATTATGGCGGGCCGGGGGTCCTTCATCGAATCGTTCCCGTTGTTCGGTTACGATCTAAGCCATTATGATGAGCTGTTCGAAGAGAAGCTGGAACTGCTGCTCAGGATTCGCGAATCGGAAAAGGTAACCTGGAACGGCAACCATCGCCCAGCCATTCAGGGCCTCGGGGTGTATCCTCGACCGGTCCAACAACCGC
>NZ_JBHTYI010000069.1:0-4357 GCF_043656335.1 Peribacillus sp. NPDC056705
AACGTGCTGTCGGTTGCCCCTATGTTGGCACAAGCAACGCAGATTATTATGGAGGGCGGATCTATCGCCACTTTGTTCAAGGACGCCGGTGTGTAAACTGGTGTCTTTTTTCTGCAAAGATAGGTGTAAGTTATGTTATACTGTTCTGGATAGAGGAGCAAGTTAAAGGAGGTGTCTTGCTTTTCGTGAATGGTAATCCATACGGGTCGACTGACCCTCACAATGTTATATCTATCGAAATGAATGCCAATTTCTTTTTCGATCGAGCGGTTCGCGCGCTGGATCGTTACCAATACGACAGAGCACTTAAATATTTTCGCAAAGCTGTTGAATATGAGCCCGGAAATCCGGTGAATCATGCCAATATGGCGGGTATATTATCAGAGACGGGTGATTATAAAGCGTCGAACGAGGTTTTGATGCATATCCTGGAACAGGTAGACCCGTTGATGACGGAATGCTACTTCTATATGGCGAATAACTACGCGAATATGGAGCAGTTCGAGAAGGCCGAGGAGGCGCTGGTTACTTATCTGGAGGAAGATCCGAACGGACAGTTTCTGGATGAGGCGGAAGAGATGATGGAGCTGCTCCATTATGAGCTTAATCGCCCCGCGAAGCTGAATCGAATCAAGAGCCGTGAAGGCGTAGTTGAGCATGAGAATGCTCGCGCTCTGCTGGAGGAAGGCAAGTTCGGACAGGCTGTTAAACTGCTTGAGGAGATTGTGCACAATCATCCGGATTTTCTGGCTGCGCGCAACAATTTGGCGTTGGCATATTATTATATGGGGCGCTTTGATACAGCAAAACGTACCATCGGAGAGGTTCTGGATCAGGAGCCGGGGAATTTGCACGGATTGTGCAACCTGGCTATTTTCTTTCAGCATGAAGGTGATCAGGCTGCGCGCGATCGATTGATGGACATGCTCAAGGTGACTGTACCCTTTCATCTGGAGCATGTGTTTAAGCTAGCAACAACGATGGGAATTCTGGGGCAGCATGAGATTGCGTACAGTCACTTCAAGCGGCTGTTGAAGTACGAAGAATTCAGTTCCGATCCGAGCCTGTATCATTATACGGCCGTGGCGGCTTGCAATAGCGGTTATTATGACATCGCGGAGAAGTATTGGCGACATGCCCTGAAGCTGGACGGTGACACCGTCATTCCTGATTTCTATCTGGCACAGCTGGCGAAGCGCAAAGAGGCTGGCATGAATCAGATGAAGGTAAGCTATCACTACCACCTTCCGTTTGAAGAACAGTTTAAGCGCTGGGAGCAAGACGGAACTAAATTAACGGAAGAAGCAAAGCAGAATCCGCTGATTCGCTCATCCTTCTTCTGGGCGCTGCGCCATGGCGACCCGCAGACGAAATTGCAGGTCATTCGAACGCTGGAATTGATTGCCGATGAAGAGGTTCAGCACGCCTTGCAGTCATTCCTGCAGGAACCAGGCGAGAATGACGAATTGAAGGACGCAGCTAGGCTGGTACTGCAACAGATGGAGGCGGCGAGTAACCGACTGCAAGAGCGGCGCGATGAACGCGATTCCAGCGCTGGCATAGGTAGAGAGGTACTCCCGGATTGGCTTCCATCCTGGAAGGCCGTACTGGAGAAGGCGGAGCAAGTAATGGACCTGCGGATTGACGCGTATTGGAAGAAGGAACTGGAGAATCTCTGGTCTGATTTCCTAAGCAAGCTCTACCCCGATATACCGAATATCCGGAACGCAGAAGGCTGGGCGGCAGCCTTAGAATACTTAATAGCCAAGAAGCGCGGGCGGGACCTAACATACGAGCAGGTAGCCGTTCGTTACGGCATTTCGTCATCAACGGTAAGTCGTTACGCACGTCAGATTGATAGCGTGTGCGGAATTAAAGTTCAGCAAGATGATAATTTTCGCCCCTTTACGGAAAACATTTAAGTAAGGGCATTATGTATGAAGAGTTCGGTACACAATCGGAATAGAATGCTACAAAGCATATGGACCCTAAAAGGAGGCTGTATCTATGTACAAATCAATCGTAATCGGAACAGGACCTGCCGGATTGACGGCGGCCATCTACTTGGCACGTGCGAATCTGACCCCTCTCGTGATCGAGGGGATGCAGCCGGGTGGCCAGCTGACGACGACCACCGACGTGGAGAACTTCCCGGGGTTCCCGCAGGGAATCATGGGACCTGAGCTAATGGACAATATGCGTCAGCAAGCAGAGCGCTTTGGTGCCGAGTTCAAGAGCGCTTGGGTAGAATCGGTTGACTTCTCCCAGCATCCGTTCAAGGTGAATGTCGAAGGAATGGGCGAGCTTCTTGCGGAATCGGTCATTATCTCTACGGGAGTATCGGCCAAATACCTTGGCATCCCGGGTGAGCAAGAGAATGTGGGCCGCGGGGTCAGCACTTGTGCAACCTGCGACGGATTCTTCTTCCGCGGCAAGAAAATCGTGGTCATCGGCGGAGGCGACTCCGCGATGGAGGAAGCCAGCTTCCTGACACGCTTTGCCTCCAGTGTTACGGTGGTGAACCGCCGTACGGAACTGCGTGCATCGAAGATTATGCAGGATCGCGCCCGTGAGAACGAGAAGATTGAGTGGGCTCTGGACCGCACGCCGATTGAGGTGGTTACGAGTGAGACTGGTGTAAAAGGCTTGAAAGTCCGGAACAATGAGACTGGTGCGGAAGAGCTGCTCGAAGCCGAAGGCGTGTTCGTCGCGATTGGCCACACACCGAATACCGGCTTCTTGGCCGGTCAAATCACGACCGATCCAACCGGATACATCGTGGTCAAGCCAGGCACAACCGAGACGAACATCCCAGGCGTATTCGCTTGTGGCGACGTTCAGGATACGCGCTACCGTCAGGCGATTACAGCGGCGGGTACCGGCTGTATGGCTGCTATGGACTGCGAGAAGTACCTTGAGGGGCATATGGTCCATGACTGGAGCGAAACGTTGAATCCGTAATTTTCGTTTGAGCATGATTAAGGAGATTACCTTTGCGCCATACGTAGTCGAGATCAAGAGATCCACTGTCCAAGAGACTGTGGATCTCTTTTTTGATGAAAGGTTGGCTATAGATCCAACGACAGCCGTACCATATCGCGCAGCTGCATGCCATTCTCATAGATTTCTTCTTCATAATGACGTATAAAAAAGTCACGGTCGATGCTTACCATGCGAAATCCACATTTTTGATATAGTGCCAATTGAGCAACACCTGTGCTGCCGGTACCGATCTCTATCGTTGCATACCCGAATGCTCTGGCTTGAGAGATCGCATGGGTCACGAGCTGCTTGCCATAGCCGCGTCCATGCAGCTGCTCGGCTACAGCCACGTTCACCAGTTCCACGGTTCCAGGGCGGGTGGGCAACAGTACATACACTCCAATGATCTGCGCGTCCAGTTCAGCCACATAACATTGGCCTCGGCTCACATAATCCTTTACCAGTGCAGTAGATGGGTCTGCCAGAAGCAGAAGTTCTGTTGGCTGTGGTTCGCTCGGCTGTAATCTTCTAATGATCACGGGAATGCCCCCTCGTATCGTCATGTAAACTGAAATTCATTGTAACATGTCGGCTGCAAGTATATCATTTCAGCTCCCGGTTGAGTTCTGAATATAATCAAATATCAGGTTATTGTAGCGAGGCGGCGGTGCAACCTACAATGTGGGTAATAGGAGTGTGATCAATGTGAGTATGATGTTAGCCAAGAATATAAACGCTGTCCGGAGATCGTGTTCGACTGTAATTCCTCGGGCGTTCCGCATCAGCATGCGATGACGCAGATGATCGCCCGGAAATGGTTTATAGACGGTCGAGCGGATAAAAGAACCATTCGCTTGCGGAAATCGTTATAACATATGAATCAGGATCGCATTTAAATATAATGCTGTATCATGATCTTTAGAATAACGATTCAAAGGGAGCGAAGGAATGATGTTGGACGCCTATTTATTTCCCATTTCATATGCCTTTATGACCTTTCCGATAGCAGCTCTGCTATGTGCCGTGCCGTTTCTGGTCGTGCAATACCGCCGACATGGATATTTCAATAAGTTTCGGGGGTTTCTGCTCTATTTGTTCCTGCTGTATCTGATGAATGCCGTATTTCTGGTTCTCCTGCCGCTACCGGCCACCCGCCATAATGCGCCGATGGATGTGAACTCCGTCATGCAATGGGTGCCGTTCCAATTCGTGATGGATATATGGAAGGAGACCCGTGTTGTATTATCAGAGCCTAGTACCTACATGCTCTTATTCAAAGAGAGGGCCTTCTTGCAGGTGGCATTCAACATTCTGCTAGTTGTGCCGTTCGGTATGTTTCTGCGCTATTATTTGCAGGTTACATGGCGTACATGCC
>NZ_JBHTYI010000070.1:0-4114 GCF_043656335.1 Peribacillus sp. NPDC056705
CTTTTTTAATACTCCATAGCTTTTTCTCTTTGAACTTATCAATTCAACTATGCCTTTTAGATGTTTAAACTCTACCCCCAAATGTATCCTCCTCTATGAATAACTCTCAACAATAATTTTACCATGTATTTCATTTTATAATTGATATTAGTTATTCAACAATATGGCCCAATTGTTGAACAAAGATCAAACAGCGCTCTTCAACTAACCTGCCCCGATAGTTCCATAATAAAAAGAGCTGCCAAAGCAACTCTCTTATTGAAGTAAAGCACCCGTTAGTTCTTTAAGAATTATTTGGATTGCGATCAATAAACTCCTCGATTTCATGCTCTTTTAATCTATAGACAAGGTCGAAATAATCAAATTCTGAAAGGGTACCTTTTTTTCTCCAATTTTGCATTTCTTTATAGTGTAAACTTATAAAATAGCCTTCCACATCTCTTCTTGAAATACCCTGTTTCTTTGCCATTTCAGCAATAGAAAGACCCTCTTTCCAGTATTGGTCATATTCCTTCTTATTAACTTTTAGTAAATTATAGATTGGTTCATAATCATAGTGGAGTTGATAAATTACTTTCCCTTCTTGATTATTATTTTCTTCTGCTTGAACACTTTGTGAAAAAGTTAGAAATACTGCACTTAAAAGAAGTACTCTTTTCAAAGTTACCTTCAGGACCATTTTAAAACACCCTCTTTTATATTAGTTCTTATTTATTGTGTGGGGTTCTATCTATTTTATGTCCCTTATTTTCAAAAAGTTGAATAGCCTACTTTATCTATCATGCCCCTTTAGATTCATAAAAGAAAAAGCTGCCTTAAAGACAGCTCTGATCTTCAGCTAACGCACCTGTTAGCTCAAAAGAAAAACCCCTAGCTCCTAATGACTCATCATTAAAGGAATGAATCTGCTATTTCTATTAAAACCTTTGGTGGAACTTTATCAGATATCCTCTTATCAATTCCTAACATATACTGCCAACCATCCTTTTCAAAAATCAAATAATTACATACTTGGGCTCGGTTTGTAACATATAGTGCATAAGTGTCATTGCTTATTTTATACTTTTTGTCAATCCGTTCTTGTGTAAAATTAATCCTGTGTTCGCTCGGTCGAACTCTGATTACATAATGGCTTTTCGGTATATTTTCATTAATTAGCTCAACTTCAAGCTCATTGTTTATTCCAATTGTATGATTGCATCTGCCTAATTGATGTGTGAAAGCTATAGGTGGCAATTTATATGGAATTTTTATCTTTTTATTAAAGTATGATTCGCAGGTCTTCAAAGCTTCCTCAACAGGCCTGTAACCTATATCAAATAGAGATTCTTCAAGTGGAATTCTGCCTGTGTTTGCAGCAACTACATTCCCAAATGTATTAAAGCCAAAAATAAAACAAATGGATAAACACAACCATCTAATCATAGGAACCCACCTTTTTTTATGGTGGTAGTTTGTTCAAACTTTAATTAAACTATACTATACCGTTATTTGAATTGCTGAACAGCCTTATGCAACAAACCTGCCCCGTTAGTGCATAAAAAAAGGCTGCCTTAAAGGCAGCTCCGATCCTTCTGCTAAAGCACCGTTAGTTCATTAAGAAAAGAAAAAATATGAGATATATTAAATTACTTTAGTTTAAATTCTCGTTGTTATTCTCTAATAAAATCCAATCTTTAAAATAGTCGTCATCTTTTAAGTTCAAATAGTATTTTAAAAAACGTACAAACTCTTCAGTATCTACTTCTATATATTGATAATGGTCATAATAATTTTTGAGAAAATCTTCAGCTTTTAATTCCCCGCCATTTTCCTGGAAAATTTTCCAGAGCATTGTGGAAGATTTCCCATAAATATAATTACTCTGGTCGTTAGAAGAGTATTTATCTAGTGGTAAGTTTACAGGTAAAGTAAATTCCTTGAAGAGCTCTTCATCAAAGGAAATATCATTACCTTGATTTGCATAAAACAACAAAGTAGCGAGGTCTGTTATACCTTCATCCAGCCAGGCATCGTGATAAGGATCATTACTTATAACCCCATAAAACCATTGATGAGCAATTTCGTGAACGACTATACGCTTTAGATGTTCAGGACTTTCAAGACGATTATAATTAGAACCTGCTGTTACTACACCTGGATATTCCATTCCTTTTTCATCTAAAATAATATCCAGTTGCTTATGAGGATAAGGTCCAAAAGTATCTTGAAAGTAATTCATTGCTTCGCTAGCCATCTCGCTTATTTCTTTATGTAACTCTTTCCTTTCATCAACCCCAAATACTCTTATTGTAATGTCACCCGTCTTCTTTTGGATCACATTCGGTTCTTTCAATAATGAAATATAAAATTCTTTTAAGTTGTCCCCTTCTAAAACGCCTGTACCTTTACTTGGATACCCATCATTATCGCCGGATGAAATTAGGGTTAAATCTTTTGGCAATTTGTATTGTATTTTGAAATCACTAAATGCAGTATGATAGCTCTCACCTTTAAGCCGATACGCTTCCTTATTCCATTTATGGTTTCTATATGTGGCAATCATAGGATACCATTGTGCTAAAAAATAATTATTTTCATTTTGGGTAAATCTATAACCCTCCTCTGGAAGAGTGAATTCATACTTAATGTCCACAACTACATTTTGATTTGGTTCTAATTTTTCATTTAAAGGAACTGTTAAGGTATCCTTTTCAAGATTGAACTTTACTGTTTTTCCATCGAGATTAATGCTTTCAACTTTAACAGTAGATGGTTTTTCTAAGTATGAATTAGTTTCAGTAAACATATTTGGAATAAAGTAAAACATTAACTGTTCCCATTTATCAGTAGAGATATTTTTTATTGAAGTAGTTGAATGGATTTTAAAATTCCCTTCTACATCCATTTCGATAGTAATATCGTACTCAGACTCGCTACCTGGAGATAATCCTTTTGGTGAAAACTCTCCATTACCCAGTTTAACCGTTGAAGTGCTTGGAAATTTCTCATTTTCAGTTTCATATACCATCCATATAGAACCAGATACAATTATTAGTAGGCATATAATAATTAATTTTCTAATCTCTTCACCTCATTGCATTTCGATTTTTAACTATGTAAAGAAAGTACTTCTTCAAAAAAATGTAAATACCTTCTATTTTCTTATCCCAACTAAACTGCCCCTTTAGTTCATTAAGAAAAACCGAAATTAAATCATTTCGGTTCATCTTTTTTATAAACAGTACAACTTTCTTTCAAATCCACATTTAGCCAGGAAAAAGAAAAAGATTGTTTCTTTTCAAATGGAAATTTCTAAGTTAAACCAAATTATGATTTTTTGTAGTCTTTTAACAAATTTGTAAGTGTATCAAAAAATACCCTCGTGATATTTAGTATTTCTTCACAAAAATCACTAGATATCTTTATATCATATTTCAATTTATTTGCTTTATTTTCCGATATCAAAAAATCATTATAAACTTTATCTTCTTTAGCAAGATTAAAGTAAAGATAAGCGTCAATGGCTGCATTATTTCTTTTTTCTTCTTTACTTTGTGGGCTTTTCACTTTATTAAGTGTGTCGTCACCGTTGTGGACTATATGATTCCTAATTTTGTTGATTTTCTCTATTTTACTCCATGCTTCATTTAAAGTATCGAAGTCAACCCTAACCTCATCTGTTAGATATTCATAATAATTAAATATTCCACTACGAATTTTTGAATCATCTAGTCTAGCTAGTTGTACTTGTTCACAAATCTTGCCCAATTGTTGTTCGAGAAAGGAATACAATGAGGTTACAAAGGATTTCCGCAGGATATTAGGGAAATCATCTTTTAAGTAACTTACCTGATCGGCGTAATTATATTCAAAGAGATCTTCAGCTTGATCTTCTGAAATATTTTTTATCTCCTCTTTATATTTTTTTTCTAATTTCTTTAGCTGAACACTAAGAATATCCTCCATTTCATCTATATAGTTCGAAAAACTATCTAAACCCCACTGAATGGAAAGGTTAATCCAACCACGTGTAAAAACATCATTCATTATTCGTCACCTCTATTTCACATTTTGGTGTAACACTATCTTATATATGATAGGTAGATTTCTAAAAACCAATTAGGCTTAAGCC
>NZ_JBHTYI010000071.1:0-3909 GCF_043656335.1 Peribacillus sp. NPDC056705
GGAGTTCTTTGAAGAGCACAAACACAGAAAGTCATTTGAAAAAAAATTCAAAGTCAAAATTGTTAATCCATCTTGTATAGGGATTATCGGGAAATTAGAAGCGGAACTTCAAGAACCGTTTAATAGGTTACTGAAAAATGAACCAAGATGGTTTAAAGTTATTCCTTATAATTATTTGTATGATAATTTTAATAACTTTATTTCATCTGGAGAAAAATTCATAACTGAATAGAGGGAAAATATGGGTTTTCTTTTTATGGATAACTAATAAAGAGAAAGGTAAAAAGCATACAGTATAATTGATAGTGTTATTAAAGAGCTAAATTTAGAATATTAAGCTTATACTATCTAAAACAATCAATTAAGTTTGAAAAGAGAAGTTTAAATAACACAACGCTGATTAAAAAGTACTGTACAATAACCATGCCCTTTGCTAAAATATTTTTTCTGAATTACTTTCCTAGCTCCAAGATGTATAGAACGCAATGTCGGCAAAATAGATATTCCTAGTTCTTCAAAGTGATATTCTATAGAAACTGAGCATCAAAAAGGTGATCGTAAGGCCTAGGATTTATAAATCGATTGGAGTGTTTTCGGTCTGTATATGAGTACCCTCCACCTATTTGACCACTTGCAAAATGTGTAGTTTAGATTGTGAAAAAAACTAAATAGTAATAAATCCAAGTCGTCCCAAAAGGGCGGCTTTTTATTTTGTAATGAAAAGGGGGGAGTTTGGAACTAGATATCTTAAACATGTTTTTAAAAGAGGGGGGATTCGCAGCCTTATTTGTTTGGATGTTGTATTCAACAATGAAAACTAATAAAGAACAGAAAGCAAATTATCAGGCTGTAATTGAAAAGAATCAAGACGTAATAGAAACACAAGCTCAAGCATTCTCAACATTGGCTCAAGATGTAAATGAAATAAAACAAATCATTGTACAGGAAAATAAATAACTAAGGAGGAATTAAAATGGATGAATTCGTTATTTCAAGTGGTCACGCTAAAGTGGTACGTGGTGCAAGTGGGTATCTAGATGAGGTTAATGAAGCTAGGAAGGTTGTACCGAAAGTTGCTGAATATCTAAAAGAATTAGATTGTAAAGTAAATATATTTAATGATAACACTTCAAAAACTCAACGGGATAATATCAATACAATAGTTAAATATCACAATAGTAAAAGTAGGGATTTTAGATGTATCTGTGCATTTTAATGCTGGTATAAAGGAAACCGGCGGTACGGAGGTACTTTATTATGGTGACGGGAATAAAGTGTTGGCCGCAAAAGTGTCGAAGGCTATTTCAGAAGTACTTGGAATTAAGGATCGAGGTGCTAAGAAACGGACTGATCTTGGATTTCTAAAAGGAACAGCTAAGCCAGCCATTTTGATAGAGGTATGCTTTGTTGATACTAAAACCAATGCCGATGCTTACAATAAGAATTTTGATTATTGTTGTAAAGCAATAGCTGAAACGTTATCAGGTAAAAGGTTGAAAGAAGAAGCTAAACTAGTTGAAAAGAAAAACGTTGTACATAGGGTATAAGTTGGGGCATTTTCCGATGAGAAAAATGCAGCTAAATTAGCTGAAGAGTTAAAGAAAAAAGGATATTCAGCTAGTATTGTAAAAGGATAGAAAAAATGAGTGCCCCTCTTTATGTGAGAAGGGCACTCATTTATTCAGACTTAAAGAGTGATGATGAAATGGCTTTATAAACTTTTAAATTTATTATTTTATTACCATAGTTCAGTTTTAGTAAGGTCTAAATTAAATACTTCTAAGAATATCTCGTAAATATGCCAACATGCATCATCTCCTCCACAAAACAAAGGAGACAAAGCCACTGTAATCAAATCCCAATCATATAAATCCCGCAAAGAAATGAGGTTTTTTCTTATCTTTTCATCATCCATTAATTCAGGCTCAAAATATTGACTTGTATTGAAATAATCCAAATCTAAATCAAGTATTACAGGTTTGTTATTTAAATATTGAGAAATCCGACCGTTTACTTTTTCATAAACAAGGTCTTCAATAGTTTGCAACCTTTTACCTTGGTATTTCTTACTAGATAGTAACTCACTTAGTTCTAATTCCCAATCATTGAACTTCGAATCAGAAAGATCAAATGGATCATGGCTTTGTGTTTCATTTGTTTTTGGTGTTACATAAATTATGTTATCAATAGAATCTGTTGCAAATCCTGCCCATATAAAATTTGCAATTTGCAAATTTTCAGTTACATTATAAACATCTTGTTTATTTTTAATAGAACCTAATCCATTCACTAAAATACCATCCGGAAGATCATCTAAATGGGCGTCAACATGGACTAAAGTGGCATTTGGTTCGATAAAATCATACACCTTACTTAACTCCCAAGCAGCGAAAGCCCAGTTGTGATCACACATAACAAATATTTTATGTTCTGGAAAACAAACCTTGTAATTTTTCAGTGCCCCCATATTTTCACTCCTATTGCATTGTTCGTTCTATTAGTAAAGTGAAATAGTGTTTCACTTGTAATATCATCTATAATAATAGCATGCTCATCTCCTTTTTCACTCTAACCATTCGCTATTTTAGCACCTTCATTATATAATATTGCATTCAAGATTAACCTTAAATCCCTTTTGTCTAAATCTATAGTTACAAAATCCGGTAAAATATCATTTTCTTTTAAAACTTCAATATAAGATGGAATCATATCTCTCTGATGCCAGTAATCACTTCTAATGATATGCTCATATATTTTTTGAATATAATACGAGTGTTTACTTAGGTTAGGTGTGTAATTATATCGTGGAGACGGATAAATCATTAAATCTACAATACACATAGATTGAAGGTTTTCGAAAATTTCATCGATACACGGTCTTATTTGATCTAAGTAGTTATTTATTATCACATTAGGAAAATTAAAGTTTTTAGGAGCACCATAAAGTTCAATTAATTCTTCGATTTCACATTTATATCCATCATCACCAAATCTTTTCTTGTTTTCTGCCCTTAGAATATATAGCTGTTCCAAAGGTGTTTCTTTTTTAGTAATTAAAATTTTTGATTGTTCACTTTTAAACTGAGTGGCTTGTTTAATAATTATATTGATTAACCCGGTCAAATGTTCATATCGTTTTTGACAATAAGAAATTAAATCCTTACAATCAATAGTCAATTCCTCATCTTTTTCATTTGGATCATTGCTGTACAAATGGACACTAAATATTCCATTTCCACTACTGCTTGACCATGATGCGAAGTACCTTTTTTTAGATTTTATCCCGTTTTTACTGACTAAATTAACTGGATGAGTACCAAAAGCTGCTCTAATATGTGAAAAATAATCATCGTCGGAAATACTTTTTCTGAACGTAGTATTATCTTTAAGTAATGGATAATTTTTATCATTATTAAGAACTCTATGAATTTGTTGAACAGATTCGACAAGTAAGTCAATTGCCCCTATAAATTGAACCATATTTAGGGATAAAACATCTGGGTTTTTGTGTTTTAAATCTATAGATGGAATACTGTTAACTACTACTTGAATCCAATCTCTTGCCGAAAAAACACAATTCAATTTATTTTTGCCATTATTATTTCCGTATTCCAGAATTAGAAAGTCCTCATTATCAGAAATAACTTGTTTAAAATCCTCTAATAGATAAGGCTCTAGGAAGTTCATTTTCATAAAAAGCAACCCTTTCTCATAAACGCCTTTGTATAATCTACACTTGCAACAAATTTAGGAGTTATTCAATAAGACCTTCATTTAATAATTTCTATATAGACGCTTTACTCTCTGTAATATATTTCTAGAATTATTATAAACTACCTTGTGTTTTGTTGAAATCACTATAAACAAAAATCTCCCCTTACTCGAATTGAGTAGGGGCTTAGTAATCTC
>NZ_JBHTYI010000072.1:0-3891 GCF_043656335.1 Peribacillus sp. NPDC056705
GCTATGAGCAGATTGATATTCCGACTCGGCTGGCGAGCGTAATCGATGCGGCACAGCGAAAGGCCGCCGTACGGAAACGCATCCGGCGTGTACTGCGGTACTCCTCCGTGATTGCCGCAGGCATTGCCTTTCTCTTCGTGGTTAACATTCCGAGTGTTGCGAATGCCTTGTCCAAAGTCCCCGTGGTAGGCAGCATCGTCCAGGTTCTGCAATTCGGCGGCGGGGGTGAACGAACCGACGGCGTCACAGTAGGCACAGAAGCTGTGGAAGATGTATTTAAGATTCATTTTGCCCAAGCAGGCGAATCCGTCTCCAGCGTTCCTGCGTATACCATAGATCACCGGGAGGCACCGAACCGCCTGATCTTTACCTTCAACGGGGTGCGAAACTTCGATTATGACACACTCAAGCAACAGTTGCTGGACCTACCGCTCGTGAAGGATGTGTATGAGAATGTGATTCTCGATGACTCAGCCATGCGCTTTGTGATTGAGCTGAAGGATGGCGTGAAGCATGCTGTATCCGAATTTCGCGAGCCCGGATATCTTGAGCTGAAGCTCACCTCGACCGGTGAGGCTATAACGCCACGCGAAGTCTTCTACATCCGCAGTGAAGCGATGCCGCAAGGGGAAGCGCTCGCTATTCTAGAAGAGATCTACCTCGAAGACGACGTAACCTTCATCAAGACCGCGAGCGACCATTTCATTGCCATCATCGGCGGGTATGAATCTCGTGAAGAAGCTGAGGTGAAGCTGCGTGAAATCTCGGCTCGAGACAGCTATAGCGATGATCTGCACATCGACAGCTGGATGAGCAATGAACGTCCGGATTAATCGGATGCGGGCGATTGCAGGTATGCCAAAGACCTGTGGCTACTTATGCCACAGGTCTTTTTGCCATTCCATCCATTACTCGCGACAGATCATCAGTTTGTTACCATCAGGATCCTTCACGACAAACCAATGATCATGTTCAATCTCTGTTACGATCTCGACGCCGAGCTGCTTCATATATTGCAGTGATCCTTCCAGATCATCTGTCATCAGCATGAACGCGGGTGTATCAATCGATGGTGCGCCTCCCGGCTGATCTCCACCCCATTGAGGCATCGTGTCCAGAATAACGCCTGTTCCTTTCATCGGCAGCGGACATAAGTGACCATTCATAATCTCGCAGGCAGTCTCAGGTAAGGCGAGCACCCGGCAATACCAGCTGCGTGACTTCTCGATATCCGATACCGGGACGAAAATACTCCCCACCTTGTTCTTAATCGGACTTGTTTCTGCTTCATGAACGGGATTCTTCAATTCATCCATCGTCGTCTTGCCTCCATAAATCATTCTCAACACACGCGGTGCTGTAAAAGGTCGATATCCTTCGGGCAGCTCTTGTTCCATAGGCGATTGGCTCATCCTTCCCCCTCCATCTATCATCTCGATCTTATCTTCTTAACGGGTACATAGCATATGACCTTCAGTTCCTGCTCGGCGGCAGAAACAACATCTTCTTCAGGTGTATAGCTGGCGAACCAGGAACGATCTGCATCTGGCTCATATGTAGCGGATGTATCAAGCCACCGGTACATCGCCTCAAGGACACCGATCATTGAGCCATAAGTACCGGTAGTGAGGCATGCATAAATGCCGCCGCCCAGCTCACGTTCCATAACTTGCTCATCACTGGCAGGGTGGTAATCCGCAGGCGGCGTAATCATGACCTCATACACCGTGTGATCCTCGCACAATCCATCATCACAGCTCATATACACTTGAAGATCGCTTGCATTCACAAACCCATGACGAGATATCCAGGCGATAGACGCTTCGTCGGCCTCTTCCACAGCATTCACACCCGCGGCCCGAAAAGAAACGACTTGAACGGATGGCAGCTCCACAACTTTGATCTGCTGCAGCGACTTGCTCCGCTTCACAGGTAGATACAGCTTCATCCGCGCAATCTGTTCCTTCTGTAGAACGTACTCTTCGATAAAACGCACTCCATTCATGTCAAACACGCTTCGAGGCAGCCATTCGGAGAACAGCACGTTCCAAGTGGATGTAATACACACCTCCGTCACCGCCTGGACACGCGTCACGGCATAAAGGCCGCCAGACCATTCGATGGGTACTATACTCGGATGCGCCGGTTCCCAGCCTGTCTTCCGGGAATCCATCGCCATTAGCTGATAGCCGAAGGGCTTATCCCCTTCGTCCAGATCTACATGCCATCCGTACAGCTTCAGCTCACTCAGTTCTACGCCCTGAGGTGCAAGCAGGCTCTGGAAATGATCGATGGCAGCCCTCTCCAGCCCCTGTTCCTGCTCAGCAACATGGAGATATCCCCAGCCCTGGTGCGGTCCTAGACGGATAACCTTTACTTCCGGAAATCTCTCTGTGATCTCCCGCTCCTCCAGATAAGTGACTCGCTGCGCAAGATTCAGCCGTTCAAAGCTGTACACGATCTCGGATTTTCGATATGCTCCTGGAGTCAGACCGGTGAGTCGCTTAAACGTACTAATGAACGCAGGATAGGAGTCAAAACCATGCATAAACCCGATGTCGATCGTGGGTAAGGCGGTCTGTCGCAAGCTCACTGCTGCCTCGCTGATTCTGCGTTTGCGTATATATTCTTTTATGGGATGCCCTGTCATGCTGTGAAACCATCGATACAAGTTAGGCACCGACATCACCGCCACATCAGCTATCTGCGCAAGCGTCAGCGGCTCCGCCAGATGCTCTTCCATATAATCGATCACACGTTGAACCGTTTCACTTGAGAGCATCTTTCATTCCTTTCTTCACGAACATCGTGTGGATGGGTTATGCAGTCATCATACCAAACTCTTTCTTATGAGAAATGTACTTTTTTATCAAATTACACAAAAAAACAAGGCTCCTTTCGAAGCCCTGCGTTTCACTTTCTTATGAATCTGTGGAATGAGGATAGATCATGACCTTCACACTCGTATCCTTCTGCGTTCTGGCTAACTCAACGGCTTCCTCGATCTGATCCAAGGCAAACTTGTGGGTGATGATATCCCGAATGCGGCTGCCCTTATTCTGTAGCATCTGAATCGCCGCCGGGTATGTGTTCGCGTAACGGAATACGCCGAATACATCGAGCTCCGCATCCACTAGCGCTCCGATATCCATCGGAATCGCATCGCGCGTCGGCAAACCGACAAATACGATTCGGCCGCCTCGATTGACATAGCCGATCGAATCAGCGATGGCACCTGCGTTACCAGAAGTCTCGATAATAAGATCGATGCCTCCCCCGCCAGTGAACTCATGCAAGCGCTCAGGAACAATCTCATCCAGCGGGTTGATAACACCCGTCGCTCCCATCTGTAAGGCCAGATTACGACGATATTCCACCACATCGCTGCCATAGACCTGAGAGGCTCCAGACATTTTGGCTGCCTCGATTGCCAGCAGGCCGATCGGTCCGAGACCAAGCACGAGCACCCGGTCCTCCGGGTGGATTCGACCGCGGCGCACGGCGTGAAGACCTACGGATAACGGCTCCAGCAACGCGCCTTCCTCGAAGGACATCTCATCTGGCAAGTGGAACAGAAAGTCGCTGCGTACGGCTACGTATTCTGCCCAAGCCCCATCAACCGGAGGGGTCGCCATGAATACGACATCTGGGCATAAGTTGTAACGACCGCTTTTGCAATAAGCGCAGCGTCCGCATGTAACCCCCGGCTCCACGGCCACGCGGTCACCAACGGAGACATTCGCCACCTTCTCCCCGGTCTTTACAACGACGCCGGCAAGCTCATGTCCGAGAATCAGCGGTTCTTTCACCTCGTATCGGCCAATCCGTCCATGCTCGTAATAATGAACATCCGAACCGCAAATGCCGATACAATATACCTGAATCAACGCC
>NZ_JBHTYI010000073.1:1686-3879 GCF_043656335.1 Peribacillus sp. NPDC056705
CGAAGCGACCTGGAAAGGTCCGTCGAAGAAGGTAAAAACCCTGTAGTTGAAACTTCGTTCCCTCCTGAGTGGATCCTGAGTACGGCGGGACACGAGAAATCCCGTCGGAAGCAGGGAGGACCATCTCCCAAGGCTAAATACTCCCTAGTGACCGATAGTGAACCAGTACCGTGAGGGAAAGGTGAAAAGCACCCCGGAAGGGGAGTGAAATAGATCCTGAAACCGTGTGCCTACAAGTAGTCAAAGCCCGTTAATGGGTAATGGCGTGCCTTTTGTAGAATGAACCGGCGAGTTACGATTTCATGCGAGGTTAAGTTGATGAGACGGAGCCGCAGCGAAAGCGAGTCTGAATAGGGCGAATGAGTATGAGGTCGTAGACCCGAAACCAGGTGATCTACCCATGTCCAGGGTGAAGTTCAGGTAACACTGAATGGAGGCCCGAACCCACGCACGTTGAAAAGTGCGGGGATGAGGTGTGGGTAGCGGAGAAATTCCAATCGAACCTGGAGATAGCTGGTTCTCTCCGAAATAGCTTTAGGGCTAGCCTCAAGATGAGAGTATTGGAGGTAGAGCACTGATTGGACTAGGGGCCCCCAACGGGTTACCGAATTCAGTCAAACTCCGAATGCCAAATACTTATTCTTGGGAGTCAGACTGCGAGTGATAAGATCCGTAGTCGAAAGGGAAACAGCCCAGACCACCAGCTAAGGTCCCAAAGTATACGTTAAGTGGAAAAGGATGTGGAGTTGCTTAGACAACCAGGATGTTGGCTTAGAAGCAGCCACCATTTAAAGAGTGCGTAATAGCTCACTGGTCGAGTGACTCCGCGCCGAAAATGTACCGGGGCTAAACGTATCACCGAAGCTGTGGATTGACACCATTGGGTGTCAGTGGTAGGAGAGCGTTCTAAGGGCGTTGAAGTCAGACCGGAAGGACTGGTGGAGCGCTTAGAAGTGAGAATGCCGGTATGAGTAGCGAAAGAAGGGTGAGAATCCCTTCCACCGAATGCCTAAGGTTTCCTGAGGAAGGCTCGTCCGCTCAGGGTTAGTCGGGACCTAAGCCGAGGCCGAAAGGCGTAGGCGATGGACAACAGGTTGATATTCCTGTACCACCTATACATCGTTTGAACGATGGGGGGACGCAGAAGGATAGGGTAAGCGCGCTGTTGGATATGCGCGTCCAAGCAGTTAGGCCGGAAACGAGGCAAATCCCGTTTCCATTAAGGCGGAGCTGTGATGGCGAGGGAAATATAGTACCGAAGTTCCTGATTCCACGCTGCCAAGAAAAGCCTCTAGTGAGATGTAAGGTGCCCGTACCGCAAACCGACACAGGTAGGCGAGGAGAGAATCCTAAGGTGTGCGAGAGAACTCTCGTTAAGGAACTCGGCAAAATGACCCCGTAACTTCGGGAGAAGGGGTGCTTTTTAGGGTGAATAGCCCAGAAAAGCCGCAGTGAATAGGCCCAGGCGACTGTTTAGCAAAAACACAGGTCTCTGCGAAGCCGCAAGGCGAAGTATAGGGGCTGACACCTGCCCGGTGCTGGAAGGTTAAGGGGAGAGGTTAGCGCAAGCGAAGCTTTGAACCGAAGCCCCAGTAAACGGCGGCCGTAACTATAACGGTCCTAAGGTAGCGAAATTCCTTGTCGGGTAAGTTCCGACCCGCACGAAAGGTGTAACGATCTGGGCACTGTCTCAACGAGAGACTCGGTGAAATTATAGTACCTGTGAAGATGCAGGTTACCCGCGACAGGACGGAAAGACCCCGTGGAGCTTTACTGCAGCCTGATATTGAATTTTGGTACAGCTTGTACAGGATAGGTAGGAGCCTGAGAAGCCGGAGCGCTAGCTTCGGTGGAGGCGTTGGTGGGATACTACCCTGGCTGTATTGAAATTCTAACCCGCGCCCCTTATCGGGGTGGGAGACAGTGTCAGGTGGGCAGTTTGACTGGGGCGGTCGCCTCCTAAAGAGTAACGGAGGCGCCCAAAGGTTCCCTCAGAATGGTTGGAAATCATTCGTAGAGTGTAAAGGCACAAGGGAGCTTGACTGCGAGACCTACAAGTCGAGCAGGGACGAAAGTCGGGCTTAGTGATCCGGTGGTTCCGCATGGAAGGGCCATCGCTCAACGGATAAAAGCTACCCCGGGGATAACAGGCTTATCTCCCCCAAGAGTCCACATCGACGGGGAGGTTTGGCA
>NZ_JBHTYI010000074.1:0-3602 GCF_043656335.1 Peribacillus sp. NPDC056705
GCTCAGCGAATTCGGCCTCGGTCAAGGTCGTTTCTCCGATGGCTATACGCCAATCGAAGTTAATGAGTGCGTCCAGTCCGAACAGGGAACCGCCGCTGCTGCGTTCCCGATTATCTCCTTCGCCAGCGCGCACCTTGGCCCGCAGCTTGGGTTTCTTCCGGCTTGCGGCTTCCCACCAGGCCGGGAGCAATACGAGCCAGCCTGAATCAAGCAGACGCTGGCTGTCCATCGTCAGGAACTGCCATGCCGCTTCGTCGGATAACGGCTTGTTGAGCACTTGTTCACCGGTGTCATACAAGTAACGTTCTGGCAGAATGGCCCGCAGACTTTGGAGCCATCCCGGCGACCGTTCCAGAATGTGAGGAGTCCATGCTTCTTGCCAGGTTCCAAGGGCCTCTCCGTTTGCGCTCAGGCGCACGGCCGCAAGATCAGCAGCATCTTGTTTATTCTGCAGCACGAGCCGAAGACGCCAGTCTTCAGCTTCATCATCAGGTTCCAGCAGCTGAAGCAGCGGACGGAAGGGCGCGGTGTCTGCTCGCCAACCGATAGCAATTAACCAGGAACGGGTATCCATGCCCTCGATGCCCATACGGTTTCCTGAGAAGAGCAGTGGGAATTCCCGGCGCAGATTGGCGGCAGCTTCCTCACTTCCGTAACAAGAGCTGTGTACTGCCGCGGAGTAGGTTGCGTGCAAGCCTTCATTCCAGATTTCATCGGAGCATAGCTCATCGAGCAGTGCCTGTTCTTCAGAATGGAAGCAGTGCATATCCCATTCCCACTGAAGCTTGCCGGCTTGAAAGGCGCTGAAGCTCGGCATGAATTTCGTATCTTTGATCGATGCTGCCAATGAGGGGGCGATCTGAATGAAAGGAAGGCAATCGGCATCCCAGACCCATTCGATATGCTCCAATAAACGGCCTTCTGCGAAAAAGCCAAGCACTTGCTCAGCCGGCAGGATGATGACCTCCATGTCGGAGACGGTCTGGACCATTAGTTCTGTTCCGAAGAACTATTCCTCATGCCAGGCGAACAAACGGTGTTTCAGATATTGTCCGGACACATAGCCGTTCATGACGGTCGAGCCGTAGATGACGGCATCACCGTATTCACTTAATGCCATGTGAACGGTAATGGTTGTGGTATGTTTGCTCATGATATCAGCTTTCCTCTCCGGAGCTCTTCCTGTAATGCGCGAAGGCGGCTGTTACGCACCGATAACGACAGGATGAACTCTTCCCAGCGCTCCTGCTGCTTCAGCTTCTTGTACAGCTTGGCGAGGCGTTTGAGCAGCTTCACGGCTGCTTTGTAGCCAGCTCGATTCTTATGCAGAATGTAGCGTTCCACGGCCTGATGATAGAAGGGGAGCAGCAGTTCCGGTGCATGCTTCTCGATCGGAGCCAGCTCGCTAACCCGTAGTTCTAACGGCTCCAAGCCAGTGCTAAGCTGATAATCCATCCATTCCCGCCATTTGCCGTGATCGATTAAAGCTTCCTGATAGATTTCCTTGGAGGATGGAAGCAGCGTGACGAGGCTGTCCCACATCATATCCGCTGCTTCCGGCAGATGGTTCACGACTTCATTCCAGTAGTGCTGGTAACCGGCCAGCGCCGCGTTTCGTTGATTGCCAAGCAGCGGGCTGATCTCCGATAACCATCTGGCGAGCCGCTCCCACTGGCTGGCGTTATACAGCATCTGGAACAAAGTGACGAGAAAGCCCTGCGGGAGCGGGGCGGACTGCTCGGCTTGCCGCAGTAAATCCAAAGCTTCCCGGTCCTCTTCTAAAAAGAGATGCATCATGCTCCGGGCAATCATCAAGCTCGATGGGGAGAGGGACTGAGCCAGCTCCGCTTCTGCCGATTCCAATTGATTTAACTCCGTCTGGAAGGCATGGCGCTCATGTTGAACATTCGGATAGATCCAGTTCATCCACATCCCAGCGTACACTTGGGTATAGAATTTGCGGTTTTTCTGCTCAAGCAGCATGTTACGTCTTACGTATTCGATCGTTTCAGCGAAGCGCTGTTCCCATGCAGCGTCAGCTGGTTCAAATTTGATCGCTCCCTTGAACATATCCTCCAGCTTGGCCACCACGTGATCCGCTGCAATCTGCGTATGGTAACCGATATACGACCCGGATGAATTCCATACATTGCCGGGAGGCTTCACTAGCTTGCCGAGCACAAAGAGCAGCGCATGGAAGTCGAACAAGGTATCCAGGTTGGCCGTTAATGGCGGCTTGATATGATGGAGGGAGGCGAGTGCATTTTTGGCATAAAAAGAATTCTGGGTGTTGCTTCCAAGTGAAGCCGTGCAGATCTCGAACAGATCGTGCCACTCCGAAACAGGCAGCTCAGGCAACCTGTCCGCTTTTTCTTTCCACTTCATCGCACCGGCTGGCAGCGGCTTATCTTCAGTCTGGCTTAGCCCATCCCTTGAGTAGGACGTGGCAGTGTATAGAGTAGAATGTACGTTGACCAGAGCGTGAATGGATCGACCTTGCCGGTTGGCATAATCGAGCAATACCGCCACCATATGCTTGCAGCCGCTTTGAACCGGGCAACTGCAATGACTATCGTCCAAGGCATGAACATGAAGCTCAACCCGGTACGTTTCAGATCCATCTACGGTCGCATTAACAATTCCGTCAGCCGTGTGGTCTATCTCGCTCTCGGCGATACGGCCCTGCTTGTAGTATTGAAAGCCCCGTTTGATTGTAACGTCACTGAACGTGGCCGCCGTCTGTTGAATCAGAGTCTGCCATTGTATATCGTCTAGGATTGTATTTGAATTCATAATCGAACCAGTCTCCTAAGAGAGAATGAAATTAGTATCCATTAAATCTATCACATTCCTATAGATGAAGAAACCAGCTGACACGAGCTCGCGCGGAAAAAGCCCGCATAGGGTACGCGGGCTTTGCGCTTGGACTAGATAATAAGAATGGTAGTTGTAAATCCCATAGTATCCGAGCTAATCTTACAAACGACGATTTTTCTTCTCGTCAATATAGAGCTCTACGGCTGTGATTGCCCGAATAAGCAGTTTAATTAGCAGGTAGAGGGCATATAACCCAAGCAGCATAAACAGTCCGTTGATAATGAAGTAAAATGCAGACCAGATCGTCATCATCGAAGATGTTGAACTCATTTCGTGTTCCCCCCTTTTGTCATAAGTTACTCTTCTCTAATGTCGAACATGCGGGTCACTTTATCCCCAAGCGAATGTAAATATAGAGAATAATTTGCTTTGGATTAGCCCCGAACTCACCCAGCTAATGTAACATATGGTCTGGAGGAATTGTATAGTTCTCCCAGATTTTTTGTCAATCAGATATAAATACCCTTGTTGCAAACCTCTTGGAACAACAGAACAGTAAAAATGCGAATGAATATAGTTCCTAATACCTATTCATTTAATGTGTTTCGATTCATATGGTTTGAATCTCGTATAAGGAATAAGCACACGCGCATGAGTCGCTTAACTTCGTTTATGCGCGGGTTATACTCAATAACTCAACAGGCCTAAGGCTGCCGTCTCGTAGGCACATACAGGATGGATTGGACGGGAATACGCAGTAATCGTCGGAATTCTCACTTACCCAA
>NZ_JBHTYI010000075.1:0-301 GCF_043656335.1 Peribacillus sp. NPDC056705
GAGCCCTTCCATCCTTCCGGCTGTGCAGCCACTCGGGCTTGCCAGCGTGCATGCCACGAACCGAACTCAGAGGTACCGAACAGAGGCGTAGCCTCCGGTCTGGCCAACGTTAACTCGCGGAATGTGTTGGTGTAATCCGCATGATATTCCTTCATCATGGCGAGCAAGTCCTCCACCAATGACTCATCCTCTGCTCCTTCATCCATCAGGCCCAGCTTCGCCCGCATCCCATCGAGCCAATACTGATGATAAAGATCCGTGAAGCCTGCAATCTCTTCCTCAGCCAGCGTAACGGCGTGCT
>NZ_JBHTYI010000075.1:311-848 GCF_043656335.1 Peribacillus sp. NPDC056705
CTTGTGTATCAATCGAGCTGAACACCGTACCCGGATCGTACGCATCCATGAAAGCGCATGGCCCGTAATCGATGGTTTCTCCACTGAGCGCCATATTGTCGGTGTTCATCACGCCGTGAACAAAGCCGACCAACTGCCACTTCGCCAGTAAAGAAGCTTGGCGATGAATCACCTCTCGAAGCAGTACCTGTGCAGGATTATCTGTACGTTCTGCTTGAGGGTAGTGCCGCTCCAGCGTGTATTCCACGAGCACCTGTAAATCCTCAGCCGTGCCCGCCCCGCGAACATATTGGAACGTTCCGACACGCACATGGCTCGCTGCGACACGGGTAAGGATCGCACCCGGAAGATCCCGCTCACGAATGACAGGCTGACCGGTTGCCACAACCGCCAAGCTGCGGGTCGTCGGAATGCCAAGCCCGTGCATCGCCTCACTGATAATGTATTCGCGCAGCATCGGTCCAAGCGCAGCTCGCCCATCCCCTCCGCGGGAATAGGGCGTTCTGCCTGCGCCCTTTAGCTGAATGTCCACGCGCT
>NZ_JBHTYI010000075.1:858-3588 GCF_043656335.1 Peribacillus sp. NPDC056705
GTCACTTGCTCGCCCAGCAGGACGGCACGACCGTCTCCAAGCATATTCAAGTGCCCGAATTGATGTCCGGCATACGCCTGGGCCAGTGGCGTCGCTCCTACCGGCAACTGGTTGCCCGCCAGCATCGCAGTCCCGTCGTCGCTACGCAGTGCCTGCGAGTCTAGACCGAGAGAGACGGCCAGCCGCTCATTCAGTACGACGATCCGGGGTGACTTCACCGGTGTCGGATCCTGAATCGTGTACATAAGGGGCGGGAGCTTGGCATAACTGTTATCGAAATTCCAACCTATATTGGATTGTGCTTGATAGTTCGTCATCGTATCTCCTTTTTTGATGCATCGTTAATTAACCACTACCCTATATATAAACACAAGTCAGGTTCGTATAGAAGAAAGTTAGGATGTTTCCATATCTAGTATGCCACATCAACCACCCTGAATATCGATCCATTTAAAAAAGAACTAGCCCCACTCTTGTACAAATCTCAGGATATTGCCAGTATGGTATGCCGCGAGCCTGCTCGCGAACGCTTGATCCGGGAACCCGCGATGCAGCAGCTTCAGGCCGCCGCCAGTCAAAGAAATGTAATGATAAAGACGGTAGAACTGCATCCGATTCCAATCCAGCCGATCACCGGCCAGATCACGATACCGATCCCCGAAACGCAGCTCCAGGAATACATGCTCATATTCGATGTCGAAAAACCTCGCCCCTTCAATATCAATGAGATAGGGCTTCTGCTCCTGTGTCACGATCACATGGTCTGGCCCAAGCTCTCCGTGAATATACCCATAGAGCCGTCTTGCATCAATACTCGCCCCCAACTGATCCAGCACGGTTAAGATGTGATCATGCTGCTTCTGAATCGACTCCACCTGCTGTGATAAGAAGGATAACTCCTCCTTGGCCTCCTTAAGCAACAAGAGATGGCAAGGTTCCAGGTTCTTTTCGCCAGAATCGGGTCGTCCGTGAAATGCTCTCTCATGCGCATGCATATTCGCGATCATCTCCCCCAAACGTCCGAAGACCCGCTTCTGAGCCAGCGGATCGGAATGACCCATATAAGCCTCTGCCTTCGGACCATGAATATATTCCACCAACGCGTAATCGAACGGATATCGCGAACGTTCAACATTAAGATCATATAACGCCGGAGTAAGCACCCCGCTCTCCCGCATGAAACGATGATTGATCTGAAAGGACAGACCGCCGAAGGAGCGTTCCTCTGTCTCTTCCTGGCTGATCTCCTCCTGGAAATAATTATGATTCAGGTCCCAGACGTACAGCATACAAGCGAACCCGTTCGTACACTCGATCTTGTACACGACCTTCTGCGCCCCACCCTGCATTCTTACAACATCGGCTGCAGCATATCCACTTCCCAGCACTTTCGCAACATACTCTTGCAATTCGTGTTCAGGCAGATGACCATTCCATGTCATGCAATCACGCTCCATTATCGGTTTTGCCTAAAATATCCATACGAATAATAAGCCCTTGGACACAGTCCGAGGGCTTTGTTGATGGTTCATCTTCATCAGCTCTTCAAGAAATCCGGATCGGCAAAGCTTGGGTTCGGATACGTATAAAAGCCTTCCCCTGTAGCCCTCCCAAGTTTGTTCTTATCGATGTACTCCGATTTCAGTAATTCGGCAACCTTCTTATACTCGTCATGCCCTGTCACCTGAGCCTTCGCATGCCCGATATTATACGCCGTATTAATGCCTACGACATCGAGGATGGCAAAGGGTCCTAGCGGCGCACCGGTAGCAACCATCCATGTTTTGTCGATCGTTTCCGGATCAGCGACCTCGCGTATCAAGAGCATCTGTGCAGCTTCCAGCAACGGCACCAACAGCGAATTCAGGATGTAACCCGGCTGCTCTTTATGCAGCGGCAAAGCCACCATGCCAATCGCCTTCGCGAATTCGATCACTTCATGGAACACGTCCATATCCGTTCCCGGATGCTTCATGATCTCAGCCGTGTTGTTCCTCCAGATTTCATTGGCAAAATGCAGCGCCAGAAACTTCTCCGGCCGACCTGTCTCCTCCGCGAATTGACTAGGCAACAAGGTTGACGAGTTCGTCGCAAAGATCGTCTTCTCCGGCGCTGCCGCCCCAAGCTCTCGATAGAAGTCCTTCTTCATCTGCACTACTTCCGGAATCGCCTCAATCACGAGGTCGGCTTCGGCGGTAGCGCGCGATAAGTCACTACTGAACGTCATGCGGTCATAGGCCGCATTCACATCAGCCTCTGAAGCACCGAGATCCGCTTGATATCTTGGCTTGAGAGCCATAATTCTCTCTTTCGCCTTCTCCAGCGACTCGTCATTAATATCGTACACCGACACATGGAAGCCCTTGAAGGCCGTCTGATAGGCGATCTGACTTCCTAACACGCCGCTGCCGGCAACGGTAACATTCCGATAATTCAATTTCATTCTCCTCTGGTGTATGGGATATTGTAAATATCCCCATAAAGGAGCAAAGCATACTACTAAACTGACCTTTACTTCCGATTAGCCAGTTTGGCAAGCAAACGAATAATCTCGATATACAACCAAATCAACGTAACCAAGAGACCGAAGGAGCAGTACCATTCCATATATTTGGGTGCACCCTGCTGTGCGCCCTCTTCGATCAAGTTGAAATCAAGCACGAAGTTCAGCGCAGCGATAATAATAATGAATATCGATATGCCAATGCCAATGGGTGTACTGTCATGCAG
>NZ_JBHTYI010000076.1:0-3585 GCF_043656335.1 Peribacillus sp. NPDC056705
GTTTTGTTCACTATATTTTCGTAAATAGGTTCCGATTTCTCAAAAATATAGGTTGACTGTTTTGGGAATCGTTGGTACTATAAATAACATAAAAACTAGAACAATGTCGAATTATGACTTTTTTAAATTATGGCGAGAGGGGCATTTATAAGTTATGATGAAATCAACAGGAATTGTAAGGAAAGTCGATGAGCTGGGGCGCGTTGTCATTCCGATCGAATTGCGCCGCACACTTGGAATCGGTGAGAAGGATGCTCTGGAGATCTATGTAGATGGCGAACGCATCATGCTGAAGAAATATGAGCCTGCTTGCATCTTCTGTGGCAATGCTGAGAACGTAACTTATTTCAAAGGCAAAATCGTTTGTCACGAATGTATTTCGGAAATCCCTACACCTGTGACAAATTAAGAAACTTAGTATATAATAGCATTATTACTTTTAGTTAATTCTAACCTTTTTCATATCTCCTTGGCGCCTTCCTCGGCTATGAACCCGGCCGCAGGGAGGTATTTTTTTGTTATCCTCCCCACGCCCCGATAACCTGCTCTCATTCGTTCAGAAGTGCATTATAGACATCCCGCTTCGAAACTCCGCGATCACTTGCGGTCTTTTTCATCGCATCCTTACGGTTCAGACCTTGTTCTTCGTAATGCTGCACGTGTGCCTCGAGTGCGATCTCCTGCCACCACGCATTCTGTTCCCGTACTTCGTCTTCTACCGATCCGGCCTCAACCACGATACAATATTCTCCGAGCGGAGGGTGATCCTCCAGCCAAGCCGAACACTCCTCTACCGTTCCACGAAGAAACTCCTCATACCGTTTGGTAAGCTCGCGAGCAAGCGTCACCTTTCGATTTCCCAGTACCTCCCCCATCAACGACAACGTCTTCTTCACACGGTGTGGCGATTCATAGAAAATCAAGGTTCCGTGCGCGGATGTAAGCTCCCCCAGCTGATTGATGATATCTTTACGTTCCCTTGGTAGAAATCCGATAAAGGTGAACCGTTCGGTCGGCAGACCCGAGGCAATCAATGCGGACAGCGCAGCATTGGCTCCCGGAATCGGAATGACTGCAATTCCCGCTGCAATCGCCAGGGACACTAAATCCGCACCGGGATCGGAAATCGCTGGCAAACCGGCATCGCTGACAAGCGCTACATTTTTTCCTTCTATTATATAGCGTATGATTTCAGGACCGCTGGCCGCCTTATTATGCTCATGATAGCTGAACAAAGGCTTGGCCGGAATGTCAAAATGCGTAAGTAGCTTTCGCGACTGCCTCGTATCCTCAGCTGCGATAATGTCGCTCTCTTGGAGCGTTCGTACGGCCCGGTAAGTCATATCCTCCAAATTACCGATGGGCGTCGCTACCAAATATAGTGAACCCGGACTGCCGTCTGTAGGAGCCGCGTAGCTCTGTTGCACCAGATTGCTCATTGTCTTAGCCTCATCTCTATTGGGATCCATAATAGATCTCCATGAATTCCTCGCCGTATTGTCCCTGATCATCGTATACAATCAATGGCGCCTTTAGTCTAACTTCCGGCTTGCCATCGCGTATTCCTTCAATTAATACCATATTGGCCTCCATATTGGCACGCGGATGAACAAAACGTATTACTTTTGGCTCGATACGGTATTGACTCATGAGGGTGATGATCTCTGCTAAGCGTAAAGGCTTATGCACCATACTCATTTTGCCGCCTTGGCGCAGTAACCGCGCGCAAGATGCAATAACCTCTTCCAAGGTACAATAAACCTCATGTCTGGCGATCGCCTGATGTTCATTCAGCTTCAGATCGCTGCCATTCAACGGCATATAAGGCGGATTGACTGTAATGAGATCATAAGCCCCGTAGCCAACCCCCTCCTCCTTGTAAAGCTCTCTCAAATCCCCTTCATGAATGGTGATCTGATCCTGGAGATCGTTCATCATGACACTGCGCCTGGCCATATCTGCTAGTCGGGGCTGGATTTCAATTCCTTCAATCGGTGCCTTGGTTCGTGTAGACATGAGAATCGGAATAACTCCGTTCCCTGTACACATGTCCAGAATCCGTCCCTTGCGCGGAATACTGGCAAATCTGGCAAGCAGCACCGCATCCATCGAGAAACTGAAAACCTCCTCACTCTGTATAATACCCAGCTCATGGGTAAGCAGATCATCGATCCGCTCCGATGGCGCCAGCGAGACTTCATTCCATTTCATCGTTTCATGACACTCCTTAATTCTAAACAGTATAACCTTCTAATTTCAGAAAAAAACCGTAGGCAGTTTATCCTACGGCTTCTTATTTATTCAAAAAAGATAGACAGAAAAGGCAATCGCCTTCCGTTCGCAAATGTCCATAGTAGACGTTGCAGATATGGAAGCCTTCATGATAGAGACGGGCTAAGTTATCGTATCCCTCTCCGACCACATCTTCTCCCTGCATTTCCCCCTTGATGGGAGACACAGACTGAAGTGCAACCTGGTTCTCTAGTTCCGCCGGAGCTACTTCCCGCTTTAGTATTTTCCGGAGCTGTTCATTTTCAAGACTGAGGCGATGGTTTTCTTCCAGCAACTCCTTGATGACCAGCTTGAGTCCACCCAGTTCACTGTGTATATGTCCCATCTGTGTTTCCAACTCTTGAATGAGCACAAAAATGTTTTTCTTCTCCAAGTCTACACCCCGAAAATAAACATTCTATTGGATCTACTTGATGACTACGTCATCCAATGGGAGTTCTTTGACCTTCCCAATTTCAAACAGCTGAACATGAACCGTCCGTTTATCCGCATTGATGCCGACAACCTTGCCGTCACCCAGGGATGTCACGACCATCTTGCCGACAGATGGAAGCTCTTCTTTCACGCTCTCATAATTATCATGCTCAAACTTCAGGCAGCACATTAATCTTCCGCATAAGCCGGAGATTTTTGTCGGATTAAGCGATAGGCTTTGATCTTTCGCCATTTTGATTGATACCGGTTCAAAATCACCGAGCCATGAGGAGCAGCACAGTACACGTCCACAAGGTCCAAGCCCGCCGAGCATCTTCGCTTCATCTCGTACTCCGATCTGACGAAGCTCGATTCTCGTCCGGAATATGCTGGCCAAATCCTTGACCAGTTCGCGGAAATCCACACGGCCCTCGGCCGTGAAGTAGAAGATGATCTTGTTACGATCGAATGTGAATTCCACGTCGACCAGCTTCATCTTCAAACCATGATCCCGGATTTTATTTAAACAGGTGGTAAAGGCATCCTTCGCAGCTTGCTTGTTCTCTTCAACGATGCGTGCATCGGATTCCCCTGCAATGCGGATGACTTTCTTCAGTGGAAGAACGACATCAGCCTCACCGACCTCCTTCTTTCCAATCACAACTTGACCATACTCAATACCTCGCGCCGTTTCGACGATGACGGAATTCTCCTTCTCCACGGGCAGTTCAAGCGGATCAAAGTAATATATTTTGCCCGCTTTCTTGAAGCGGACACCTACTACACTGTACAAAAAAATAAACCCCCTTGTGCCTGTACATATTGGCCATTCTTAGGGCCTGGGGGCGTGCTCACGTCGGAGTGTTACCGCCCAAACCC
>NZ_JBHTYI010000077.1:0-3576 GCF_043656335.1 Peribacillus sp. NPDC056705
AATATTTTCTGTTCGGCAGAAAAATTGGCCATAAAAAACACCCCATAAATGTTAGTTGGTGTCTAACATTTACGGGGCAGTTCAACTCAATGAAACTCGAGTATATCTACAGTTTTTTATTGGTTTTAGTATTTGGACGTTGATTGTAACGAAGGGCACTCGCTTTCCGCGGGCGGTCCGGGAGCCTCCTCGGCTTGCGCCTGCGGGGGTCTCCTCTAGACGCGCTATCCCCGCAGGAGTCTTGCACCTTCCATTCCAATCACCTTAAATGTAGACAAATTAAAAAAGTTCCAATTGATTTCAGACATCCACTCCAAGTAAACGTCTGTGGGGAATCTGCTAGCCAGTTATTCGGCAGGAGTGTCATAAATATCTTCAATTCACTCCATATAAAAAGAAAAAAACATGAAGGATAACCAAGTCATTTTCAGGGTTCGGGGTGAGACTAACCGAACCTCTTTATAAATATGGGAATGGAAATAGAGAGGCCGTACCGTGCATTAGAGTCGACAAACATCCCATTCAGATCGATTAAATGAGAAACATCGCGACTATCGTAGTAACTGCCAAACCAATGGTTACCGGAAGCAGGTTTCGGCGGGCAAGTTCAAAGGGACTGACGTTACATATTGCCGCGGCAGGTATCAATGCCCATGGAATCAGTGTACCTCCGCCAACTAAAGACATTTTATCATTTTGCTGAAACAATGATAATCTCACGTGCTGTGAGTGATTCAGCAGGAAAAACCTATATCGGCATGTACGTGGACAGTATCGCTGCTGATAGCACAGATCCGACAAAATATAAATGGACGCTAATTAAAGGAGCTGACGGAACCCAGGGTATCCAGGGGCCTACAGGAGCAAACGGTCAAACGTCATATCTCCATATTGCCTATGCGACCAATGCAACGGGAACCACTGGATTCTTGGTATCCGACTCAACAGGAAAAACCTATATCGGACAATATACGGATTTTGTATCTGCCGATTCTACGGACCCAGCGAAATATAAATGGGTTCTTATTAAAGGGGATAAAGGTGATACGGGTGCAACTGGTTCTACGGGACCGCAAGGACCTACAGGAAATACTGGCGCAACTGGACCGCAAGGACCTACAGGAAATACTGGCGCAACTGGACCACAAGGACCACAGGGTCAAACTGGTTTAACAGGACCTAGAGGTCCAGTAGCTGACGAGTCTATGCTTTTTGGTAAGAATAGTAATTTCCTAGATTGGACTGGAACGTTACCAGTTGGTTATTCTGGTCAAACAGGTACTGCACCTACAAAGGTAGCGTCAGACAATTCTAGTGGTAACGCTGTTCAGTGGTCTGTCACCGATGGTGTGCAGGGTTATATGAATAAACAAGTGACAAATGTACCTTACAGTCAGTATTTGGCTCTGGAAGTCACGTTTAAATTAACTGCTGGAACTATTGATAGTGCTGGGGTTCTTATAAGAATGGAAGCCTCAGTCGACAGTGACACGAGGATAGACTTCAAGAATTATATTCCAGATCCAGTGTTAAACAAGTGGTATACCATAACGGAGGTTATAAAACAACCTTCTAAAACGACTCCAGCAGGATATACAGGATACACGATTTATCCAATGGGAGCATGGGCAAGTTTCAGACCAATCACAGCTAAGACAATCCAGTTTGATTCTGTCAAAGTACGACCGGCTACACAAGGTGAACAATACGGTTTTGAAAATGGGTTATTAGTTAATGGTTGGGTTAAAACTGGTACTACATTAATCGATGGTGGAAGGATATCTGCTGATATAGTTACTACAATTCAGGCTTATATTAAGGAACTTTCTGCCCTATCTGCAAACCTTGGTAGTGTTAAAGCTGGCGATATAACAGGTGTAACTATGGACTTAGCAGGTGGTAAATTCATAGTAGACCCTGACGGTAATGTAACGTTAAAAGGTACTCTAGACGGCGCTACAGGTACGTTTTCCGGATCTATAACAAGTAATGGGGCTACGTTCGACGAATCAGAATCAAACGTGCCTGTCACGGCAGAGATAGAGGACGGATTTCTAACGGTAAAATCAACGCATACTAAGCAAAAATGGAAGGGTTACTCTTTCTTCGGTGGATGGGTCAATCTAGAAAGGCAAAACCTAGATGGTTCACGTCTGTACAATACTTATATAAACCCTAGGTATACGGCGTGGTATGACGGAAAAGGTAAAGGTTCAATTATCATGCACGTTGACGAAGGTTTAGATATGAATGATAAACCCATTATAAATGTTAAACTTATGACATTTAGGAAAGGCGGTAATGGCTGGAAGATTCAAGAGTCACCCGATGATGGTAGTGACGCTAATGGACAACTTCAATTCTTCACAGGAGATACTAGACGAGCCACAATTGGGTTAACAGGTAATTTTTATATCACAGGTAACCGATATGTGATTCAAAACAGTGGTGGAAGTTACGAAGCCGAAGGAAAACTGTCTTTACTGAACACAGCAGGTGGGACAGAGATGCACCTGGGCTCCGATGCTACAAGTCCATACGTTCAGTCAATTAGCGTGTTCAACCGTACATATTCTCCTGCAGCCAATATGTATGTAACATCGTCTGGGGTAATTGGTCGGACAACATCGGCTACTAAATATAAGCTAGAAATTGATAATTCGAAAGTGGACCCATACAAGATATTAGACCTTAATCCTAAAACATGGTATGACAAAGCAGCTACGGAAGCTTATGCCGATGCACTTACAAGGGAGCATGCTGGTGAAGTTGTTGATTGGGCAGAACTTGATATTCCCCAATTAGAACGAGTTTCAGGCTTAATCACTGAAGATGTTATAGCGGCAGGACTTCCGGAATATGCGACATACGAATTTAATAAAGATGGAACTCGCGAAGTAGAGGGGCTAATGTATGACCGCCTTTGGACTTTGCTTATTCCTGTTGTACGTGATCAGAAAGAGGAAATCACTTTACTAAAAGAGCAAGTCAAGTCTCAAGATGAGAAGATATCCAACCTAGAAGCACGACTAGCAGCTCTAGAAGCAAAGATAAATATATAGAGAGAATTTATTAAAGGGGGTCATGGACATTGGAGGAATTTAATGTGGAAAAGAAGGTCCAAGAACATGATCAGACAATCAACGAAAATATTTTACCAAGGTTAGAAGGTTTGGAATTAGAACAAGCAACATTCAAACGAGAAATATCTTCACTTAAAACCGATCTTATGGGTGTTCAAAAGGGCCAAAAGGAATTGGAAGTGACCGTAATGAAAGATGGGAAAGAGACTAGGGATTTGCTTAAACCTTTTGCTGATCATGTTTTAAAACAAGCTGAATTCGAGTATCAAACCGAAAAGGACATTGCCATTAAAAAAATGGATACTAGAGAGAAAATTTTCTTCAGCATTTTTGGCACGGGTGGAGCTGCCGGTATTATCGCAGCAATCGTAACATTTATAAAATAAAGGAGCTTTTTTTATGGATAAGGCAAAACAATATGTAGCAATGATTGGCGGTGCTCTCGGGGCACTGCTTTTATTTTTTCAATCAGTCGGTTATCAGGTTGAATGGT
>NZ_JBHTYI010000078.1:0-1647 GCF_043656335.1 Peribacillus sp. NPDC056705
TGGTGAACTGAAGAAAATCACTCCGGATATCCCGGTTACGACTAATCTGATGGGATTTTATCCTGAACTGGATTACTTTAAATGGGCGAAGGAGATGGACGTCGTGTCATGGGATAACTATCCTTCCCTCGACACACCGTACAGTCATACGGCGATGACCCACGCACTCATGCGTGGTCTTAAGGGCGGGCAGCCCTTCATGCTGATGGAACAGACACCAAGCGTCCAGAATTGGCAGCCGTACAATTCCGCGAAGCGTCCAGGCGTTATGCGCCTATGGAGTTATCAAGCGGTAGCGCATGGCGCGGATACGGTGATGTTCTTCCAATTGCGGCGTTCAATTGGAGCTTGCGAGAAGTATCACGGCGCAGTGATCGAGCATGCGGGACATGAACATACCCGCGTATTTCGCGAGTGCGCGGAACTGGGCAAGGAATTGCAGCAGCTTGGCGACAAGCTGCTCGATGCCAGGTCCGATGCTAGAGTAGCTATTATCTATGATTGGGAGAATCGCTGGGGGATCGAACTGTCGAGCGGTCCGAGCATAGCGTTGAATTATGTGGGCGAGGTCCATAAATACTATGATGCCCTGCACCAGCTCCATATCCAGACCGATATGATCAGCGTAGAGGACGATTTGAGCCAATACGACGTTGTTGTTGCGCCCGTGATGTACATGTCGAAACAAGGATTTGCCGAGCGCGTAGAAGCCTTCGTATCCCAGGGAGGAACCTTCTTAACGACGTTCTTCAGCGGGATTGTTAACGAGAACGATCTCGTTACGCTTGGAGGCTACCCAGGCGAGCTTCGCAAAGTGCTTGGAATATGGGCAGAGGAGATCGATGCCTTGCTGCCAGGCACACAGAATCAGATGGTGATTCGTGGTCGGCAAGGACGTCTGGAAGGAGATTATGATTGCGGAATCCTGTGCGACGTGATCCACGCCGAAGGGGCGGAGGTCGTTGCTGAGTATGGCTCGGACTATTATCAGGGAACGCCGTCATTAACCGTTGTCCTCAACCATACAGCTAATCCTCAGGAAGTATCCCTTGGAGAGAGCGTCTATGTCGATCTCCTGACAGGCAGGGAAGAGCGAGAGCGTTGCATAATTCCGGGGCGCGGGGTCATGATTCTGGAGGACACGGGCAACTAAAATAAGACCACCGCCATCTCAGTAGAGTGATATGCTCCCATCATAGTAGACAGTAGAAAAAACAAAACTCTACTTCTACCATGAGGGGAGTTTTTGTAATGTCCAAAAGAAGCCCGATTTCATATGAAATCAAGATCGAAGTTGTAAGGCGTTGCCTGCAACATGAATCCAATCCCAACCATGAGGCAAAACAACTGGGGGTCCATAAAAACACGGTTACCGATTGGATAAGAAAATACAAGGTAGATGGAGAAGAAGGTTTAAAAGAATCCAGGGGATGGAAATCTTACTCCAAGGAGCTAAAACTATCTGCCATTCAAGATGTACGCTCTGGTGAATACTCTGTACGAGCGGTGGCGAAAAAGTACCATATTTCGAGTAAATCTGTGTTAGAGAGCTGGATTTCCAAGTATACTGAAGGGGTGAAAATGAAACCAACTCGGAAAAGGATTGAATCCCCTCATATGAATAAAGGACGGAAAACGACTTACGAA
>NZ_JBHTYI010000078.1:1657-3419 GCF_043656335.1 Peribacillus sp. NPDC056705
CTTACGAAGAACGTATTGAAATTGTACAATTCACCATCGCTCATGATTTAGATTACCAGAAAGCCATCGACAAGTACGGTGTCTCTTACCAGCAAGTGTACGCATGGGTTCGTAAATATCAAGCGAGTGGTCATGAAGCCTTAAAAGACCTCCGAGGTCGTAAAAAGCCGCTAGAAGAGCTAGACGAACAGGAACGGTTAAAGCTTCGGATCAAGGAACTCGAGGCACGAAATGAGCATTTAGAAATGGAGAATGCACTCGCAAAAAAGTTGGCAGAGATCCGGCGAAGAAATACACGTTAACCTTTGTTCGGCATGCAGACATCTATCAAGCGATTACCGAACTGCATGCCGAGAAAGGATACGCGATCACCAAGCTCTGTGAGCTAGCAGGAATCGCCCGATCTACCTATTACAAGTGGCTGAAATGGATGCCATCCGACAGGGAACTTGAAAATCTTGCACTAGCCAAGGAAGTCAAGCGTCGCTATGACAAACGAAACGGGATACTCGGTTATCGCCAAATGCGTACTCAGTTGAATCGTAAGCTTAAAAAAAGTTACAACCGTAAACGGTATTATCGCATCATGCGAGCCCTTCAATTAAGGGCAGTGATTCGCAAAAAGCGGCCAAATTACGTGAAAGCTCCAGTCCTTCATATCGCTGAGAATGTCATGAACCGAAAATTCCAAGCGGAGGTCCCCAACCAAAAGTGGTGCACCGATGTAACAGAGTTAAAGTACGGAAATGGCCGCAAGGCCTATCTGAGTGCCATTATTGACGGATATGACAACTCTGTTGTTTCATGGGTACTCAGCCATTCCAATAACAATGAGCTGGTCATGAATACAGTAAAGAAAGCTTATAAAAGAAACCCGAATGCTACGCCGCTCTTGCACAGTGATCGCGGCTTTCAGTATACTTCGCTGGAATACAAACAACTTCAAAAGAGATACAAGTTTACAAAAAGTATGTCTCGTGTAAGCCGGTGTTTGGACAACCAACCCATTGAACGATTCTGGGGTACCTTTAAAGCAGAAAGCTATTATCTGGAGAAATACGATACGTATGACAGTCTCCTTCGTAGTGTAAGAACTTATATCCATTATTACAATAGTTTTCGATACACCGAACGACTAAACGGCTTATCCCCTAACGAATATCGACGAGCAGCTTAACTAAGAAAAGTAATCCCCTCGGTCTTGATAACCGAGGGGATATTGAATACTAATGATTTTGTTTTTTAGTCTGTCTACTTGACAGGGAGCACTTCATACGGGAAGCGGCCTTTTTCCACGTTCTATATTCATCTTCTTCCGGCAATAACGACACAGAAGGTTGCAATCGGCCCTAGCAGGAGGGACAGCAGAAACCAGTTAAGCCCCGATCTGTTCTTCCCTTGGGCCAAGCCTGCATTGATTAACGCAAGCGTCCCCCACCCTACGTAAAATTCGCTATTCATCGAATCCCCCTCCAGCGTTGATCTTATGTGGATGTATACGTATGGTGAGATGAACGTTGCAGGATGTTATTTCTTCCTGGATGCAAATGCCTCGAGCGTCTGTTTCACGGTCTGGTGACCAAATACGGCAAACGCCCCGGCGAGTATCCCCTGTATGATATTTTCCAGGCTCCAGCCGATCAGACCAGCCGTGAACAAGATGGACACCACGATCACGACATATACGATGCTCCAATTCGGAATCTTTGGCGTTTGCTTCAGCACATACCCAATCACCCAGCAGGCAGCAACGACCATGAAC
>NZ_JBHTYI010000079.1:0-3293 GCF_043656335.1 Peribacillus sp. NPDC056705
ATTTGCAATAGGTCGTTCTTGCGTGGAAACGTGAGGGCGAAGGCGGTTCCTTGACCGGAGGTCGAGTTGACAGCCACTTGAATACGAAGGGCATCTGCTACTTTTTGCGTTAAATATAGTCCCATGCCAGTGGCCGCATGGTCCTGGTGCTGTGTCGTGGACGTGAAGCCTCTGTCAAAAATCCGCGGTAAGTCCTGCGGATCGATGCCCCGACCTGAATCCTGTACGAGCAATCGCACATGATCTCCTTCCATATAGCTCTCGATCACGATATCCGAAGCCTCGCTGTATTTCACGGCATTCGTTAGCAATTGGCGGAGGATAAAGCCGAGCCACTTCCCGTCCGTCAGCACTTCCGTCGCTTGAAGAGAGACATCGAAACCGATGCCTTTTTGCAGGCACCATGACCGTAGTGCCCGTATCTCGGCATACAGAATCGGTTCCAGCGCCAAGCGCTCCATATACAGATCGTTCTGAATGAACGGGATGCGCTTCTGATGCAGCTGCTGGTCCAGCAGATGATGGATCCGGAGCCACTCGTACATGAGCTGCGATTGGAGCGTGTCATCTTCCAGACGTTCGATCATCAGCCGCATCGTGGTCAGCGGGGTCTTCACTTCGTGAATCCAGGACAACAGCTGGTCCTTCTCCTGTTCCAGCTCCGTCCGATGTGCGGAGGCTTCCCGCTTGTAGCGCTCGGTTTGCAGCGTGAGGATGTCCATGGCGATAGCCTCGAAAGGTCGTTCCGGTTCGCTTATCGATGCCAGATCGTAAGTATCGTCCCACACTTGAAGGCTTTTGTAGAACCTGGTCTCCCGGTTGTACTGGACGAAGAGAAAGACCCCAAAGATCAGAACGGATAGAAAGACGATATAGAGCATCGGCAGGAACGGGATTTGAGCGTCGATGGCAGCCACGAACAGGAGGAGAAACTGCAGGCACAGGAAGAACAGAATCCAGCTCAAACGCTCTCGGAGATAGGCCATGATCATATATGCACCTCTTCGGTAGCCATATAGCCTTGTCCCACCTTGGTTTCGATATAAGGGTCAAGGCCGATCGTCTCCAGTTTCTTGCGCAGCCGGTTCACATTGACGGTCAGCGTATTGTCACTAACGAAGTGTTCGTTGTCCCATAGGTTCTTAATTAACTCATCCCGGCTTACGATTTCATTCTTGCGCTCAATCAGCAGCTTGAGAATCAGCATTTCATTCTTGGTGAGCAAGGCAGCCCCATCCGGGGTGCTAATCGTATTCTTAACATATTCAACCGTTGCCCCTCGCCATACTCGCAGCTCGGTCCGCTCGGCATTGTAGTTATACACTCGGCGAAGCGTGGCTTGGAGCTTGGCTACAAGCACTTCGAAATGAAACGGCTTCTGTATATAGTCATCTGCGCCAAGCTGCATGGACATCACCATGTCAGTCGGATGGTCTCTTGAGGACAGGAAGATGATCGGTACATTGGAATGAGAACGGATCATGCGGCACCAGTGAAAGCCGTCGAATTTGGGCAGTTGGATATCAATAATGACAAGGTCTGGATGCAGAGCCGTAAATTCCTGCAGGACTTGGCTGAAATCCTGGACCCCATGCACGGTATACGACCACTGCGACAGTCGTTCCTTTACTTCCTGAAATAAGGTCACATCGTCTTCAATTAGCATAATGTTAAACAATGGGATCACCACACTTTGATGTATTTCGCATTTAATTCCCAGTGTATAGTAAATATCTATTATGCGCTATTCGTGATGGGATTTATGAATAACGGCTATAGGATAGAGGAAGGGAGCTTATACACATGAATACGCCACGTAAAGGACGCGCTTATGCCGCCGTATTACTCTATACCCTGATTATTGGTTTCTCCTTCATGTTCGCCAAGATGGCAATCACGATTGCAGATCCGCTGGATACGCTGGCGCACCGCTTTACGATCTCGCTTGCGGCTGCTTCCGCTGCACTACTGATGACACGCAGACGCTTCAGATGGAGTAAGAAGGGGATGCTGGCCGTCATTCCGCTGGCTGTGTTTTACCCGCTCCTGTTCTTCATCCTGCAGACTTTTGGACTTGTCTACACCACTTCGGCCGAGGCCGGCATTATAAATGCCACTGTACCGATCTTCACGATGCTGCTTGCTTCACTGTTTCTGAAGGAGCATTCGAACGCGCTGCAAAAGTTGTTCACCGTCATATCGGTGGCGGGGGTTATCCTGATCTTTGTCTTGAAAGGCGTCTCATTGGCTTCTTCCAGTACGCTCGGCATTATCCTCATTCTGTTATCGGCCTTATCGACGTCCGTGTACACGGTTATGGCTCGTAGGCTAACCCAGAAGCAGTCCGTGCTTGATATTACGTTCATGATGTCTCTGCTCGGATTTGCCACATTCAATGTTATATCCATATCAAGACACGCTGCCGTGGGAAATGTATCTCAATATTTCGCTGCTTTTTCGCATCCGACTTTCGTATGGTCAGTTCTCTATCTGGGGGTGTTGGCGTCACTTGGAACCTCGCTGCTGGCGAACTATACCTTGTCCCAGCTTGAAGCTTCGCGTATGTCCATCTTCAATAATCTGTCGACCATCATCACGGTCTTCGCCGGCGTACTCTTCTTGCAGGAACAGATTGCGTACTATCATATCCTAGGAGCAGCGCTGGTCATTACTGGCGTGATCGGCGTCAGTCTGGCGGGACATCATAAGTCTCGATCAGCGGTCATAAGGTCCATTAAGAAAAATTGAATATAAACCAAACTCTCCATATGAGTTAAGGCCATCCCATACAAGAATATTCGTATCACTTGCCTATCGGAAGTATCTTGATTATTTAGGTATTACCTAATAAAATAAGGTAATACCTAATTTTTCGGATATCGGGAGGCGGGATCTTTGCTCGAATGGATGCTACGGAATGTTATGGCCGATAGAGGGATATGGTCCGGGGCGGCGTTAGCCCGATTGATGAAGCAGAAGGCGAACTACAGTCTCTCGGCTGCATCGATCAGTGCCTTGCTGAACGGTCAGCCGCGGCAGATGAAGGCGGAGACGTTAGACGCTCTTTGTACGACTTTATCCTGTACCCCAAGTGATTTGTGGGTATATACACCACCATCCAAAACCAGGGAGGCTTAACAAAAGCATGACAGTAAGAACGATAGTCCCGTTTGGTGACCCTATTCTGCGTAAGACCGCTCGTCCGGTGGACGATGTGAATACCAGGGTTGTGAAGATACAGCCTTTTACTTGTTCTGAAATTATATTCCTGATTTTTTGACCAGGAAAATCAG
>NZ_JBHTYI010000080.1:0-3126 GCF_043656335.1 Peribacillus sp. NPDC056705
ATATTCAGCTTACGTTCGAACGCTTCCCGATGGATATCCACCTGTTCCTCAGAGGGAGCGTTCATCTTCGAAATGGCAAATCCAATATACGCTTCGATATCGGCTAATCTTCCGGCATCCCTCGGAGAGACGAGGGTTATGGCGCTGCCGGTGTGACCAGCTCGCCCCGTACGTCCCGTGCGGTGAACGTAGCTCTCCTTCTCCAGCGGGATATCGTAGTTAATGACATGGGTGATATTGGAGATATCAATCCCCCTGGCGGCCACATCGGTCGCAATTAGATAGCGGAATTGTCCTCGCCGGAAGGCATGCATCACCTCGAAACGCTCTTCCTGCTCCATGCCGCCATGAATCCGATCGCACGGATACCCGAGATCAGCCAGTGCCCGAAATAGGGTATCTACATGCTCTTGCGTCCGGCAAAACACAATACAGCTATCTGGATTTTCAACAATGAGCAGATGCTGAAGAACGGCGAGTTTATCGGCCTCTCTAACCTGGACTTGTGCGTGTTCAATCGTCGCTGTCGTGAGTCCGCTTGCCTGAATCTCGATCTGCTCCGGGCGATTCATATACTTATGGGCCAATTTAGCCACATCCTCAGGAAACGTAGCCGAGAACAGCATGGTTACCCTGTCGCGCGGGAGCGCTTGAATGATCGTCTGCACTTGTTCAATAAAGCCCATGTTCAGCATCTCATCGGCTTCGTCAATGACGAGATGTGTAATCCGATCCAGCGACAATGATCCGCGTTGAATATGGTCCAGGACGCGCCCTGGTGTGCCGACAACGATATGTGTTCTTTGTTTGAGCTCGGCTTTTTGCATATGGAACGGATGTCTACCGTATAGAGGCGTTGCCTTGATCCGCTTAAAGCGTCCAATATTTGTAATGTCCTCGTTGACCTGTAAGGCGAGTTCACGGGTGGGGGTTAGGATTAAGGCTTGCGGCTTATTCTCATTCCACTCGACCTGCTCGCAGAGCGGAATGCCGTAGGCGGCGGTTTTGCCGCTGCCGGTCTGGGATTTGACCACAAGATCCCGTTTCTCCAGCGCAACCGGTATGACCTCTGCCTGCACCTCGGTTGGCCTCGTATAGCCAAGGCTATCGAGCGCTCTCCGAATCTCTTCACTTAATCGATAATCTGTAAACTGCTTCTCGTTCATCCTTAACCTCATCTACGTTATATTCGAATACCTATATATACAGGCTTATACCATGCATCTATCGTATACTTATCTATTATACTCGGAATCTCTTGATTGTATTTGGTTTATCCAGAAATCAGGGGTGGTACTGCTACCTCTGCATTAGCTTGTTCTGTTCGAGTGAAATGATTTCAAATGAATTTGAAGCATGGCGACGGTTTCTGCGCGCTTTGTAAATAAAACTATATGATATCTAGTGTAATAGATTATCCCTCGATTCGCGTAACTTCGACGAAACTCGTGTGGATTTGACCGGAAATTCACCGGAATGACTTGATATTTGCAAGGTGTCCCTTAGAATGTAGAGAGAAGGAAGTCAAGCGGGGGAGTTTGTGAACATGAATGAAGTATTGATACGAAATAACGTGAAAGTCATGGGTTCGGGCGAGCGTACGCTCCTGTTTGCGCATGGGTTTGGTTGTGATCAAAATATGTGGAGATATATAACGCCGGCATTCGAGCAGGACTATCGCATCGTTCTGTTTGATTATGTCGGCTCGGGAAATTCCGATCAATCGGTATACACCTCGGAGCGGTATAGCAGCCTGGACGGCTATGTACAGGATGTACTGGACGTAATCGAAGCACTGAAGCTGGAAGAAGTCGTATGTATAGGCCACTCTGTCAGTTCCATGATTGGAATGCTCGCCTCCATCCGTCGGCCGGAATTATTCGATCGATTGGTGATGATTGGGCCATCCGCCCGTTATTTGAACGATGACGGTTACGTCGGCGGCTTTGACAAAAGCGATGTGCTGGAGCTATTGGCAATGATGGAGATGAATTTTGCGGGATGGGCAAGCTTCCTTGCACCGATCGCGATGAATAATCCAGAGCTGCCGAAGTTGACGAAGGAATTGGAGCGAAGCTTTATTCAGGCCGATCCGGCGATTACCCGGGAGTTCGCCGAGGTAACCTTCTTCTCCGACTGCCGCCATGAGTTATCCCGGACTACGGTCCCTTCTTTAATTATGCAATGCTCCGATGACAGCATTGTCCCGATCGCGGCCGGCGAATATCTGCACCAACATTTGAACAACAGTACGTTCCGTCTCATGGAGGCGAAGGGCCATTATCCGCATATCAGTCATCCGGCGGAAACCGTAGCATGGATTCAGGAGTATCTGAGGTAAGTTTACTGCAATTCGATAAGGCCCCGTACGGAAAGGATCGATCGATAAACGATGGATGAGCGATTGAAATATGCACCATGCGGCTATGTTTCCATTACCCCCAAAGGCATCGTGCGAGAGGTAAATCAGACCTTCCTTGATATGTTGGGATACCGGGAAGAGGACGTAGTGCAGCAGCATGTCGAGGCGATGATGTCAACGGCGAACAAGTTGATCTTTCACTCCTACTTCTACCCTCATATTCATCTTGATGGGCATGTAGAGGAACTGTTCATCCGTTTGAAGGATAGCCGCGGGGAATCCATACCGTTCATTCTGAATGGACGAAAGTTTGAGCAAGGCGGCCAGGAATGGCTGGATTGCGTGCTGGTACAGATGGGAAAGCGCATCGATTACGAGATGGAACTGCGCAGTGCCAAGAAGCAGATCGAAGAGGCTTATTGGGAGAAGGATCGGGCACTTGGTGAGTTGCAGCATATTCACATGGAGATTGAACGGAAGCAGACGGAGCTGATGGAGATCAATGCCGTGTTGGTCGAACTGTCGAATACGGACAAGCTTACCGGGCTGAAGAACCGTAGATACTTTCAAGAGAAGCTCGAGGAGCATTTGCAATGGTATCGACAGACACATCAGCCATTCTCGTTATTCCTGATCGATATCGATCATTTCAAGCGCGTGAACGACACTTGGGGACATGCGCGAGGGGACGAGGTTCTGTCGAGTGTGGCGGGCATCCTGCTCGCTAGTGCTCGTGAGCAGGATATCGTAGCGCGTTATGGCGG
>NZ_JBHTYI010000081.1:0-3066 GCF_043656335.1 Peribacillus sp. NPDC056705
AAGACTGATTACGGAGAAGAGTAGGCCTGTGGACATAATGCTTGCCTGGCCGCTGTCTCGCAGCGGAATCTCAAAGAAAAGGATGCCTTGGGAGCACGCGATGGCAAATGGAATGAGGTAGATTCGAAGACTAAAGGGAAGACGCTTAGACTCCTCTTCTATGGAATCAGCCGTGCTGTCCTCTCCAGATACTGGTGAATGCTTAGGCAAGCTAAATAAGGCCATCATTCCCGTGAAGATCAATAACCATCCAAGCGTCTGAAAGGTTCCGGAGAATCCAGCGTTGGCTACAATGAAGGCACCCGCGGCCGGCGACAAAACGGAAGCAAGCGTATGAATTACGCCATGTCCGGACATATATTTACCCTGTGTTACCGGATCCCTTGATAGGGAGGCCAATAGCGTCAAGCATGCAGGTGATAGAAAAGCGAGCACAAAACCGCTAATCGATCGCAGCGCCAGGAGCTGCCAGGGCAGTTGAACATGCGCTTGCAGCAGCAGCACAACGCCAGCAGCAGTTAAGCTGAAGATGATGTAGCGCTTGCTGCCGTGACGATCGATCAGTCCTCCAGCGATGAGATTGCCCGGGAGATGGGTTAAGGCATAGATGCCCATCATCCAGCCGATGAAGGTGGGAGCTGCTCCAAGCGAGATCGCAAATGGAGTCAGCACGGGATATTGAGCATGCAGATCAAAAAAAGCCAGGAACAAAAACATGTAAAGCCATAATGCGGTCTTCAAAGCAGCAACCTCCTACCAGACAATTGATGAACGCCACTACTACTTGTACGCCTTAGCGGGCAAGCTTATACCTTTTTTTGTGAAACGGGGAGGTTGGCTGACAGTTGATCCGGGTATCATGTATAATTAATAAGACGGCCAATGACCGCCGCTTTGAAAAGGACGGGAGTGAATGAAATGGATACACAGGTCTGGATGGAATTTCTTAAGCAAAACTGGCTGGTTATAGCGATTGGTCTGGTTGTGTTATTTATCGTGTTGAACGTGGTGCGAACGGTAGTTAAATGGGCGATTGCTGTGTTGATCATTGCAGGCTTGCTTATTTATAGCGGAATATCGCTCGACAAAATCGGGGAAGTGGTATCTACCGTCAAAGATGAGACGGTGGACACGATTAAGACCGAAGCCATGAATATGATGATGAAGGAAGCAAAGGAAGCAAAATATACATCGAATGAAGACGGTACCTATACGGTAAAGGCCCCCAACCTGGAGTTGGTCGGAAGTTCAACCTCGAAAGAGGTAGAGGTATCATTTCGTGGTGTCCCGGTGGGGAAATGGGATATAAACGATACGATACAAGGATTTATTAATGACGCAAGGAACAATCCAAGTTCAAAATGAGCAAGGATAAGTTGTAGGCATTGGACAGCTTGAGAGGAGGGATGCTGGATTGATGTCCGCTTGGGTGGAAAGTGCGCTTAACGGCAACGGCATTACGATACTGTTGCTGCTGATTATGGTATTCTCACTGTTTCAAGGATGGAATCGCGGAGCCTCCCGGTCAGCCGGGAAGCTTGTTTTTTTTCTAGGGGATGCGGTGTTGCGTTTGTCAGCGCTAGTTCTGTCGGCGTTGCTGATACTTCGCATATCTCCAATTGCAGGAGTGTGGCTGGGTCAGCGATACGTATTACCGGACCGCGAATTGCGGTTATGGGAACAGATCTACTACACGGCTATTAAGTCATTGGCGGATTTCCCGTTGTTGCGGTTTGCCGTATTGTTTATGCTGAGCTATGGACTCATCGTATGGATACTAAGATCGATCGTACATTTCGTTACGGGAGGGAGATCGGGATACTATGCAGGCTCTGCGCAGGCGCCGCCCGCTTCACTGATCAGCCGTCTTGCTGGTGCCGGAATCGGGGTCATTATGGGTGCCGCCAGAGGCATTATCGCCATTGCTATTTTATTTATATGGGTTAGTGTGTATCCTGATCACGGCTTCAGCCGCTATGTTGAAGCTTCACCAGTGTATCAGCAAGGCGCCCAGGCCGTGATTGAACCATTATCAGGCAATATCGTGCGGGAGAAGCTACCTGTATTTACCCAGTCCGTGCAAGAAGAATTGAATGGCATCATGCAGCGAAAGTACGAAGTGATCGACCACCAGATTCCGAAGGGAATTGAACAGACTGCCGCCCATGTCGTGCAAGGAGCTTCAACCGATGAGGAGAAAGCGCGAAAGCTCTATGATTGGGTAGGCAGCCGGATTGCCTACGACCACGACAAGGTCACGTTGTATGAAGAACAGCGAATCTGGAAGGAGCAGACACCTCAGAATACGTATGATACCCGTATGGGTGTGTGCATTGATTATGCTCGGCTGTACGCGATGATGGCTCGCTCTGAGGATCTGCAGGTAAGGGTGGTCACAGGTCGAGGCTACAATGGTCAAGGCGGCTATGGACCGCATGCGTGGAATGAAGTGTATCTGAGCGAGAAAGAAGCGTGGGTCCCACTGGACCCGACGTGGGCGCAGAGCGGTAATTGGTTTAATCCGCCTAAATTTCATGAGACGCATATCAAAGAGCAGGTGTTCTAGAATGATAAGGGAGCGGGCTTTCAAGCATGAAGGTCTGCTCCTACTGTATGGGCGGCTGGATGAAGTAGGGGGGCGTTTATGATAAGATGATTCTATATGGATATATCGTTATGTGGAAATGCTCGCAGATAAAGGGGAGAAGTTTACGTGAAAGGGTTTAGGCCGGACAAGCGCAAACCAGAAGACGGAGATGCCGGTACTCAGTTCAATTTACGGGTGAATGTGTTTTTTTTCAGCACTTTTATTATATTTTGCGTCATTATTATACGTCTTGCTATTCTTCAGTTCGTGGAAGGTCCTGAGCTTAAGGAACAGGAGATGGGGGGGCAGGTCAAGAATTTTCCCCTGCAGCCTATAAGGGGGAGCATTATTGATGCTTCAGGGACGCCATTGGCATACTCCACGCCTTCGCAATCCTTGTATCTAACCTTGCTTAAAGACTACAGCTCGTCGGAGAAAGGGCAACAGAATCGCCCGGAAATTGAGCAACTGGCTGAAGA
>NZ_JBHTYI010000082.1:0-2707 GCF_043656335.1 Peribacillus sp. NPDC056705
TAGCTAATGTATTCACGAACATCCCGACTACTTGTTCCAGATCAATGTGGGTACGGCCGGCAATTGGAGTACCTACAATAACGTCCTCCTGACCTGCATATTTCGACAGAAGTACATGGTAGGCAGTTAATAACAAAGTATATAATGTCACTTGCTGTTCTTCGGCCGCTTGTTGTACGCTTTCCAGCATGTCAGATCCCACAGTGAAAGATTTTCTATTACCGTAAAACTGTTGCTTAGCAGGTCTTGGATAATCCATCGGCAGCTCCACTACAGGCAGTTCTCCCGATAACTGTTCAACCCAAAACTCCTCCTGCTGTTTCCACCTCGGTGTTTCCCGCAGTTCGAGCAGCCAGTTCGCATACTCTTTATATTGAACCGGTAACGCTGGTAATCCGTGTCCCTGGTACAATTCGACAAGTTCATGATACAGAAGTTGTGTGGAAACCCCGTCAGATATAATATGGTGCATGTCCATGAACAGAAAATGATGATAGGGACTAATTCGGATCATCGCGGCATGAAACAACGGAGCCCTGCTTAAATCAAAAGGCTTCACTAACGTACCGGCCAGCTCAATTGCTTCGCCAACTCCTGAAGCCTCAAAATAAGAAATGTGAATACTTGCTTTGCGCTCAATGCGCTGAACCAGCTCTCCGTCCATAAAGTCAAAGGAAGTCCGCAGCGACTCATGACCACCGACTAATTCCTGCAATGCCTGTTCAAGCTTCCCGTTATCTATTTCTCCTTCTATTTCAATGAGCGACGGCAAGTGATAAGTATGACCTATGCCCGGCATTTGCTGCACAGCATACATCCGTCTTTGGGCAGAAGAAACCGGATACCAGCTCCTTGCTTCAAGCTCTTGCAATTGTTTGTATTCTTGCTTATCAAGACGCTGTATATATTCCGCCTGCTGTTTGAGAACCGGGTGCTGTAACAGCTCTTCAAAGGACAATTCAACGTGAAATTTCATAAATATTCTGCTTCTAAGCATAGCTAGTTTCAAAGAATGTCCGCCTGATAATATAAAGTTGTCATGAATCCCGACACGGTTGACTTTCAAAACGTCCTGCCAAATTCCCGCCAGCATGTGCTGCATCTCATTCTCGGGAGCCACATATTCTGCTCCTGTCCATATTTCTCCGTCAGGCTTCGGCAGCGCCTTCTTGTCGATCTTTCCATTAGGTGTCAGCGGAATCTCCTCAACCTCTATGAAGTAGGAGGGAACCATATACTCAGGCAACTCACTCATCATGTGCTGCCTCAATTCTTGAATGCTCCACTCTCGATTGGCTACCAAATAAGCGCATAAATCCGTTCGCTCTTCCTCGTCCGTAACGGCGATCACGGCAATTTCTTTTACCGCTTCATGACTTAACAGCTGCTGGGCTACCTCATTTGGCTCAATCCGATGCCCTCGTATCTTCACCTGGTCATCGATTCTTCCCAAATAATCAATATTTCCATCAGGCAGCCAGCGCGCCAAATCTCCCGTTCGGTACATCTTCTCGCCCGGTAGGAATGGGTTCGCTACGAATTTCTCCTCCGTAAGATCGGGGCGCTTCCAGTAACCTTGCGCCAACCCGTCCCCTCCAATACACAGCTCTCCCGGCACGCCGATCGGCTGCAGCTGATTCGCCTCGTTCACAATATAAATCTTCTTGTTGGAAATTGGTCTGCCGATCGTTATCCGTTCCGATTCGGGAGTACACACTCCTATTGTGCTGCCTACGGTAGCCTCCGTCGGGCCATAGGCATTCAGGAAAGTCCGACCCTTCCCCCATTTCTCGACCAGATCAATAGAACAGGCTTCTCCCGCTGTGATCACGGTAGTCAGGTCCGGCAAATCTGCGTAAGGAAGTGCTCGAAGCACCGATGGCGGAAATACGACAGAAGCGATTTTGTGCTCCCGCAGCCAGGATACGAACTCCGAGCCTGATAACAGCAGCTCTTTCCTCGCCATATACAAGGTAGCTCCTGTTAACAGTACGGGGAAGATCTCCCCTACCGATGAATCGAAGCTGAACGAAGAGAACTGCAAAACATGACTTTCCGGCACAATACCGTAAGTTTCAGCCACCAGACAGAAGTTGCTAACGCCCCGGTGAGCCAGCATTACGCCTTTCGGTTTACCGGTAGAGCCCGAAGTATAGATCATGTAAGCCAGATCATCCGCCGTCGTAAGCTGTTCCAGATTGCTGGCATCGCCCTGAAAGATGGAAGCATCATCCGCTCGGATGCTCTGTCCTACGAAACCATCAGGTGCTTTAAGCTGGCGATGCGTAATCAGATAACCAGCCTCACTGTCCTCCAGCATGTACTGAATACGATCTGCAGGGTAGGCAGGATCAATCGGCAAGTAAGCTGCGCCTGCCTTGAGAACAGCAAGCAAACTTACAACCATCTCGATTGAGCGGTCTACCATAATCGCAACGAACTGCCCTTTTCCCGCTCCTTTTTCCCGCAGCACGCGAGCGAATTGATTGGCCCGTTCATTCAGCTCTCGGTACGTTAATTGTTCCTCCTCAAATACGACAGCCGCTCTGTCCGGATGCGCCGCCGCTTTCTGTTCAAACTGCGCTTGTAGGGTTAAGTATCTGGCATATTCCGCCTCCGTCCGGTTGAAATCCTCCAGCAATTGCCGCTTCTCTTGCTCTGTGACCAGATTAATATCTTCAATAATGACCATTCGGTTACTATGGAT
>NZ_JBHTYI010000082.1:2717-3004 GCF_043656335.1 Peribacillus sp. NPDC056705
TGATCTGCAACATCGTTAACGAATTCTGAGTCAACCCACTCCGTATGGTAAGCAAACCTCATGGTCAGTCGGTCTTCATGGCTGTACATAGTGCAGATCAGCGGTGCGGTAAAATCGATATGAACATCTTCTTCAAGCACAACATAGTGGTCTATTGATTCCAGATCGCTCTCACAGGCAGCTGCACTTTCTTCATCCACAAAAGCTTCGTATTCCTTCAGGTGTTGATTTGTTTGATATAATACATCCTTTACAGAACTGGAAGGGGACGCCATTAAGAACGGCAT
>NZ_JBHTYI010000083.1:0-2554 GCF_043656335.1 Peribacillus sp. NPDC056705
CCTCCTGCCCGATGGAGAGAAAATGCTCTCCAACTTGACCATGAGCCGATTTCTGACGCAAGCCACAAACAGTTATACCAGTATATCCGACGTGTCCATCTATCGCAGGGACGGACTTCGTGTTGGCGGTGAGAATCAGGTCGAATATGAACCGGCCTTTCTGGAAGAGTCCTGGTACCAGAACTTCTTCACCTCCGGTGAACGCTGGCTGGCCGCTCATATGGATCAGCACGAACGGGTACGAGACCACGGGAATCCGGTGGTCAGCATGCTGATGCCCATCGGGACCTTCCATCATGCCACCGCCCGGAGTGTCATGAAGATCAACGTGAGTGAATCTTACTTCCTTGAACCGCTAAGCCGTATTCACTTGGCCAAGAGCAGCACGATCTTCCTGTTCAATGAGCAAGGAGAGCCTATCCTCTCCCAGCAGACCCAGGAGCTTGGATCAGGAGCGACCGATGAAATCGACCGCATTCGCATCAGCCCGCTGAAATCGGGTGTATCCTATCTGACGAATGATTCGGGCGAACGGGATATCCTGGTGTACAAAAAACTGGGTCGCACCGGCTGGATGCTGGCTGGGCTGGCTCCCGAGAAGGAACTGTATTCTTCTCTGCATCGACTGCAAAGCACGATCATCATCGTCACCATCGTGCTGATTGTGCTGGCACTATTAGCAGCCGCCTGGTTATCTTACGGAGTAACGAAGCCGTTGACCCAACTCGTGCTGGCCATGAGGCAGGTTCAGCGCGGCGGCTTCGATCAGGCCGAAACCTTGCTGCCGCCTGACAAGAACGTGAAGAGTGAGATCAGTTACGTTATCTCGACCTTTCGCTATATGATAGATCGGCTAAGACAGCATATTCAGAATGAATTCGAACTCAAACTGCTGCGACAGCAAGCCGAGTATAAAGCGCTGCTCATGCAGATCAACCCGCATTTCATGTTCAATACGCTGGAACTCGTCAGCAGTCTGGCCATGCAGCGCCGGACCGATGACACCGTGCAGGTGGTCGAGGATCTGGGCAAAATGATGCGCTTCTCCATGAACACCAACGATGACCGCGTGGCGGTAAGTGAAGAACTTGCCTTTGTCCGCCATTACATTGCCATATTGCAAACCCGTTTTGGACAAAAGCTGGAGATAGCCGTCTCGGAAGTGGGTAAGCTTGATTCGCTGGTGATGATCAAATTCATTCTTCAGCCGCTGATTGAGAATGCTGTCAAATACAGTTTCCGCCATCAGCCTGCGGCTTGGGTCGATGTTCGCGTCGTGAGAAATGGCGGACAGCTGCGTCTTCTCGTGTCGGACAACGGTCCGGGCATGCCGCCGGATGTAATCGAGCGCGTGCAGAATCCCGAGTCCCCTTCTCAACTCGATCCCATTCTGAACAATCGCAGCTGGCATATCGGACTCGGAAATGTCATTGCACGCTGCAGGCTGCACTACGGCGATTTGTTCACCGTCCACATCCAGAGAAGCGAGGCAGGAGGAACCTGCATAGAACTGATCCTACCGGTACAGGAGGAGAGTCATGTACAACGTATTGATTGCTGATGACGAGATAGAAGTTCGTGAAGGACTGAAACTCAAGGTAGATTGGGAAGAGATTGGATTTCGGATTACGGGCGAGGCGAGCAACGGTCTCGAAGCCAAGAGTCTATTGGCTTCACGGCGGTATGATCTGCTCGTTACGGATATGAACATGCCTGTCATGGATGGTGTCGGTCTGCTGGATATCTGCCGCCATAACAGCCCGTCCCTTCAAGTTATCATCATCACGGGTTATGAAGATTTTCAATACGCAAGAGCCGGTGTCCGCAATCAGGCAATGGATTATCTGCTAAAGCCGGTCACGAGGGACGATCTGAAATCGGCGCTGATCAAGATTAAGCATGCACTGGATAAGGAGCGTGTGGTCCGAGATGAATCCGAGACGATGCAGTGGCAATTGTCTCAATATTACAAGGAGATGAAAGAGCGATTCCTGCTTGACCTGGTCAAAGGCAAACAGCTTCCCATCACCTCCATCCCGGAACGTGTGCGACTGTTCGATCTGGATGCCTGGCAGGAGCAAGAGGTCTGCTTCGTTACGGCTGGCATGCAAGATGCCAAGCAAAAACCAAGCGAGTTAGGACGCACACCCGTTCAGCTGCGCCTGCCGTTCCAGATGGTCTGCCACGAAATTGCGCAGACCTATCACCAGACGATTCAGATTTTTCACGATCCCGCATATCCGGGCTTCATGCACTTCATCGCCATAGGCGGTACACAACACGTGTTTGCGGAGAGACTTAAGCAACAGGCCAACTCCTATCTAAATATCGATGTTCAGATCAGCATCGGTCAACAAGTCAGGGGATTCTCCGCCTGGAAGGAAGGTTATATGTACGCCTTACTGGCCTGGAATGTGGAGATACGCTATAGCGGTCCGGGAGCAGTCGGCTGCACTGCCGTGGCAGACCGTAGCCCGCTATTACCGGAGGAGACAAGCCGCATATTACAGAAATGCCTAAGTAAGGGCGATCTGGTGACGTTCCGGCTGATGAT
>NZ_JBHTYI010000083.1:2564-2970 GCF_043656335.1 Peribacillus sp. NPDC056705
CGCTTAGTGCGAAGCATCTTTCAAATCTCGCTGTTGATGGAAACGGCGGCTGCCGAATTCATTGGTTATACACCGGAGCGAGCGCCTATATGGTCATCTCCCGAATGGGCACTGATGCTGGAAACCCCCGATCAAGCCGAAGGATTTCTTATGCAGATGGCCGCGGACCTCGTATCCAGGCAGCAGGCCCCATCCCATCCTGAAATAACCCGGATTGATGCGGCCAAGCGCTACATCGAGGAGAATTACATGCAGGATTTAACACTGACCTCACTCGCGGAGCAGTATAACTACCACCCAACCTATTTCTCGGAAATGTTCAAAGAGGAGGCGGGTGTGTCCTTTATCCAATATGTAACCGAAGTCCGCATGAAGCAGGCGGTTCGTCTGCTCACGGAGACCCAAT
>NZ_JBHTYI010000084.1:0-2863 GCF_043656335.1 Peribacillus sp. NPDC056705
TACGCATGGATTCGAGCCATTACATCTTGGCTTAAAGCCCGCCATCTTAACCTGTAACAGCGTGATCGTATCGTTGGATCGACTTTCCTAATGTAAGATGAACAACTTGCTTGACGGACATATCGATATCAGACAATAATTTGATGTCGCAAATATTGTGGAAACGCATACAAAATGAGTTACAATAGCCTTATGAACGTCTGCTCTCAAGCTTAATACATACCGAGGAGGAATGCCGTTATGATTAAAGGAATCGCCCATCTGGCGTTTGATGTTGCCGATATGGAGAAGTCCCTGCATTTTTACTGTGACGTGCTTGGTTTTACCCGTGCTTTTGATATTCTAAGCGATCAAGGCGAGCCATGGATCGAGTACATTAAGGTGTGTGATGGACAGTTTATCGAATTGTTTTACGGCGGACAGAATAAACCGGAGCCTGTAAAGCGCCCGATTGGATTCTCCCATCTGTGCCTTGAGGTTGAAGATATCAACAGCATTGCAGAGCATCTTCGTAAGTTCGGCATAACGCTCGACGTTGATCCGGTTCAAGGAAAAGACTTCAACTGGCAGTGCTGGGCCAGGGACCCGGACGGCCACCGCATCGAATTTATGCAGCTTGATCCGAAGTCGCCCCAGATGAACTGTTAATTTCGTTCCATGGAATATCACGTTAGATGTATTAAGCATCACCATCAGAAGGGCTATCCGTTATACGGATAGCCCCCTTGTGGTACATTCCAAAAATAAGTTTGTTCCCCATTTCAAACATCTTGCCAACACCTGTTAATCCGGCTACAATAACTATATTCAAATTTGAATAATATGTACATAGTTCAATATGAAAGAAGGGGCATCCATTAGATGAATGCACAACAAAGCAACATTAAGTTGGTCGTGGCCGGGCTGCTGCTCGGTATTTTCATGTCGGCCATCGATAACACCATCGTGGCCACCGCGCTGCCTACGATTATCCGTGACCTGCAAGGGTTTGATCAGGTCGTATGGGTTACGTCGGTATATATGGTGGCTGTTATGGCGGGTACGCCGATCTTCGGCAAGCTATCTGACATGTATGGTCGAAAGCGATTCTTTATCTTCGGTTTAATTGTGTTCCTGCTTGGCTCCGCACTCTGCGGCATGGCCGGCAGTATGGGAGAATTAATTATCTATCGTGCCATTCAAGGCATCGGTGGCGGCGCTCTGATGCCGATTGCCTTCACCATCGTATTCGACCTCTTCCCACCGGAGAAGCGTGGTAAAATGACCGGCCTGCTCGGAGCTGTCTTCGGTACCTCAAGCATCATGGGTCCGCTGCTCGGTGCGTTTATTACCGACAGTATTGGTTGGGAATGGATATTCTATGTCAATCTGCCGATCGGGGTCGTGGCCTTCATCCTGATCATGACGTCATATAAGGAATCCCTGTCCCACGCCAAGCAAAAGATCGACTGGATCGGTGCCGCCACCCTCGTGGGAGCCATCGTCTGTCTCATGTTCGGGCTTGAGCTCGGTGGTCACACCTACGCCTGGGACTCTCCGCAGATCATGGGATTATTTGCAGGCTTCATCGCCCTGTTCATCATCTTTCTATTCGCGGAGACGCGGGCGCCCGAGCCGATCATCTCGTTCAAAATGTTCCAGAAGCGCCTGTTCGCTTCCAGCAACATTGTCGCCTTGTTCTATGGCGCGACCTTCATTGTAGCGACCATCTTCATTCCGATCTTCGTCTCTGGCGTGTACGGTGGCTCCGCCACCAACGCCGGCTTGATCCTGATGCCGATGATGCTGGGAAGTGTCTTTGGCAGCCAGGGCGGCGGGATGCTAACCACTCGTACGTCGTTCCGCAATATCATGATTGTGTCTGTTATCTGCTTCATTGCAGGCATTGCCTGCTTAAGCACAATCAGCCCGGAGACTCCGCGCTATCTGCTGACGATCTACATGGTGCTGACCGGCTTCGGCGTTGGCTTCTCCTTCTCCGTACTGAGCATGGCGTCCATTCATAATTTTGACGCTAGACAACGCGGAGCGGCGACATCCACCAACTCCTTCCTGCGCTCCTTCGGGATGACCGTTGGCATTACGATCTTCGGTATTATTCAGCGCAACAGCCTGAACAATCAGTTGTCGGAACTGACTGGCGGCGGCAAGGCTCCGGTAGGCGACCAACTCAACGCCGATGCCGTGCTCTCGCCTGAGGTGATGAACCAGATCCCGCCGAATGTGCGCGAACAGATCACGAACGCATTGGCCGACTCCATCGCTACCACCTTCATGTGGGCGCTTGTACCGGCCGTATTAGCCCTCGTATTCGTACTGATGATGGGCAATGAACGAGTAACGGTCCCAAGCAAGGCTAAAGGAGCCTAAGATCATGTCAATGAAACTGGCCATTCTGGGCCTACTGCTTGAGGGGAATCACCATCCATACGAAATCCGGCTCAAGATGAAAGATCGCGGGATGGATCAATATACCAAGCTTCAGATGGGCTCTATCTACTACGCCGTTGACCGTCTGGCCGAGGAGCATTACATTGAAGCGGTGGAGACCATTCAAAGCGATAGCCGCCCCGACAAGACGATCTACCGCATTACGGACCACGGACGACAATTGTTCGAGCAACTGCTACTCAAGAAATTCCGCGATATCGAGCCTGTGCATCATCCACTCTATATCGCCCTCCCCTTCTCGCGTCATGCAGAGCCGGACGTACTCGCGCCGATTCTGCTGGGGCGAATTCGGGACGCGGAGCACAGGGTGAACCAAGCGTATCAACTATACGAGGAGCATAAGCATATCGTGCCGCGCAGCGCCCAGCATCTTATGGTCGGTATGTACGAACATGCAAGGACGGATCTGGAC
>NZ_JBHTYI010000085.1:0-2248 GCF_043656335.1 Peribacillus sp. NPDC056705
GCTCAGCTCCAGCCCGCTCATGCCCGGCATGCGAATGTCGGTAACAACGATGTCGACCGGATGCGCCTTCAGCACTTCGGCTGCTTCCTGCCCTGAAGCCGCCTGCCGCACCGCTCCTATGCCAATCGACGCCCAATCATTGTCTACCATGCTCTGCAACAGCATCGGCTCATCATCTACTAACAACAGTGTAATCATCTAGGATCGTTCCCTTCTCCCTGCGAATTATAATGTAGCTTGACTTTCCCCCGTGGCCGCGGCAGCCATCGTGCCTCGTTTCACGCATCAGATTCAGTCGCCTGCCAACGCAGTGTAACTGCCAGCCCGGACAATCGCCGGGACGGTGCTAGGCTTATCCCGGAACCGGGGCCGAAGGAATGCTTCAGCCGTTGATGCACATTCCATAGCCCGCATCCGGTACACTCCTCCATTGGTTGCTCCAACCGCTGCATATAGCACTCGATCTCTGTCTCGCTCATACCTTGCCCGCTGTCCTCAACAACGATCGTATGCCAGCAACCATCGCTGGTGCCGGTCACTTCCACCCGGCCGCTGCCGGGCTGCGGCTCGATGCCGTGCTCGATTGCATTCTCCACTACAGGCTGTAAGATCAGCCGCAGCATCGGTACGCTCTGCATCGGCTCCGGCAGCTTGATATCATAGTCAAGCCGTTCCAGCCGCAGCTTATAGATCGCCAGATAGTGCAGAACCAGTTCCACTTCCTCACGCAGCCGCGGCATTTGATTCTCGACCCGCGTCGTGTAGCGATAATAGTCGCCCAAGTGGAATGCCATCTTGCGCACGGTGTCCGTATGGCCGGCCTTAGCGCAGGCTGCGATGAAGGAGAGGCAGTTATACAAGAAATGAGGATGGATTTGCGATTGAAGCTGCTTCAGGGTGGCGAGCTTCGAACGGTTCTGCTCCTCATACACGTTCAGAATCAGATGCTCGATCTTCGTACCCATGTCATTGAAGCGGCGCACCATGTAGTCAAACTCATTATGAAAGCGCTTCCTAATGCGGTATGTATAGTCGCCGATCTCGAATTGCTTCAGTCCACGCACAATTGCCGAGATCGGCTTCTGCACGTTCAGATAGAGCAGGTAGGAGGCAGCCAGGCCCAGTGCGACGACCGCAAGCAGGCCGAGATAGAACAGGTTACGGCTCTCGATAACCGGGGCATGAATGACATTCAGTGGCACGTAATCAATCAGGTAGGCATCCAGCGCAGGCACGTACAGATGACTAAGATAGGCCTGCTGGCCCTCGACATGAAGACTGCGATGGCCTGCTTCACCAAGCGGCGACTGCAGCAGCTCCTGGCCCAGCTCCCTTACCAGTTCCTCCTGGCCCTCGCTACCGCCGATGGCTATGCCTGCGCTGGTCAGCAGAAAGGTCTGGCCTCCGCTCTCTTGGCGGAAATCACGCAGCATTCGGCGGATATTGTCCAGACTGAAGCGAATCTCGTAGACAGCATTGACGCCTACGGAATCGTTTTTGGACAGGAACGGGTCCCACATCCGCATCTGGTAATAGCCTTCCCGCCCATCCTCCCCAGGCGAATATATTCTCCACACGCCATTGTCTGCGGTGTCCAGCTCCAGTGAGTTGTACGTGTCCGTCGGCAGCGTTGAGATACGCCTTCCGATTTGGGGGAGATAAATTGACAATTCGTTGGTCCAGTTGCTGGAGAGACTCTGCAGGCCCAGCTTCTCCTTCAGCTGCGTCTGATAAGTGCGCGTTCCGTAATAGTCATCGGTCAGAATGCTTAACTGCAAATTCAGCACGGAGGAATCCCCAGTCAACACGCCGGTAGACAGCGACAAACGATCAATATTGGAGACAATCTGGCTGCGCAGAAAGCCGAGCCTGCTTTCATTGCTTGCGGTAATCTGCGCATCGATCGTCTCGATGCTTGTCCGGCTGAAGTAGGTATACAACAGCGCTGCCGGTACGACCACAATCATTAAAACCCCGATCATACGGATCAATATTGGACGATGTCGACTCATCGGTTACAGCCCCCTTAACAAAATGACAGTAATCTTAAAATATGTAGGCTATACGCCCTTGCAGCGGCAATTTTACAATGAGAGCACAGTCATAATCAACCAGGAGGAACGGATCCATGAAAGAAATTACCGTGCAAGACGCAACCACCGGCAGGCAGCCAACCAAACGCCGGCGGAGATTTCCTTTTTACCAAACATGGAGATTGCACTTGATGCTGCTGCCCGCGGTCATCATC
>NZ_JBHTYI010000085.1:2258-2847 GCF_043656335.1 Peribacillus sp. NPDC056705
TCATCGCACTGATCTTCAAATACGCTCCGATGCCGGGCATTATAATGGCCTTCCAGGACTTCAAGCCATGGCTCGGGATATCCGATTCGGCCTGGGTCGGGTGGGAGAACTATAAACTCATCTTCACCTTGAGTGATTCCAAGCAGGTCATCGCCAACACGCTCATCATCTCCACGCTGAAGATCATCTTTGGCCTCGTCGTTCCGGTCTTCTTCGCACTGTTACTGAACGAGCTTCGCTCCATGGCGCTGAAGCGTTCGGTGCAGACACTGGTCTATCTGCCACATTTCATGTCCTGGGTCATCCTTGGCGGCATTCTGCTCGATCTACTCTCGCTGGAGGGAATGGTGAACCAATTGCTAGGATGGGTGGGTCTTCCCCAGGTGATGTTCCTCGGTGATGGCACATGGTTTCGGGTGACGATCATCGTCAGTGATCTGTGGAAGGAGTTCGGCTTTTCGGCCATCGTCTTCCTCGCCGCGCTGTCCGGCATCAATCCAGCACTATACGAAGCGGCGGAGATCGACGGGGCCGGGCGGATGAAACAGACGCTCTACATTACGCTGCCTTCCTTGCTGCCGATTATTAT
>NZ_JBHTYI010000086.1:0-2798 GCF_043656335.1 Peribacillus sp. NPDC056705
TTTCGCATACTTTGTTGCTATTTACCAAGTAAAGCGGTGTGGTTGATTTCCCCTCCAGATGCTCGCTTTCCGCGGGGCGGGCGGTGAGCCTCCTCCGGCGTAAACGCATGTGGGGTCTCACTTGTCCCGCTGCTCCCGCAGGAGTCTCGCACTTGGGCTCCAATCAACGTTAAATCGTTTCGTTTTAAAAACAACAATCTTTACGAAAAGAGCCTTAATTTAAAACCGCACTTACTTATGATACGGTTCACCGTAATGTATCTAAATGAGGCTTTTTATTCCACTTAACTTCCTCAGTAAACTTTACAATAAAACTTTCTCCGTCAAATGTTGCGATGATGAATAAATGTTATCACACCCATATCCAATATGTGACCCAATTTCTTTTACTGTTTTGCCATTAAAATTTTTGCTCGAGAGCGTTTAAACCTTCTAAACCCATAGGCTCTTCATTCAGAACCCTTGTTATATTATTTATACCTTCAGAAAAATAGGATGTTTACGTTTTTTTATTGCTTCAAAATTATGTCTTAACCCCAACAAATAATACAGAGCCAAATTAAAATGGATGAGGGCTGTCACAAAAGTCATTTTTTAATCACTTTTATGACAGCCCTTTTCATTTTTATAAGCACAAAACTTCATTTACTGAAGGCATTTTAGGAGCCAGTTTATCCATTACTTAGTAACTTTATAGGCGTTTATATTTCCGGCTGCATCAGTTGCCGTTACGTAAATTTGTGTTCCTTCATTTAGGTTCATTACTAATTTAAACTTATCATTTTTTATCAATTTCTAAACTTTTTTGATATTTACCATTATTATATTTTGTTAAAGAAGGTATACCAGAGATATAACCAATCCCCCCTGTTTTATTAATGCCAATTTGTTCGTCAACAGCTTTAAGTAATTCATCTTTGTTAACAGCTGTAATTGACTTACCTTCTAGTTCATCACCAGGATGTTGGAAATTACTGAAAATGTATGAGAATCCATTGCGGTCATCAGCAGCAAATAATCCAGTTGCTTCGGCTCCTGCTGGAACAGATAGAATACGATTTAATTCTTTCGTATCAACATTATATGCCCAAACATAGTTATTTGTGTGAGCACCGCTATCTTCACCAATAAAGAGGGTTCTCATTGCTTCAGAATAACTTAAGTTATCGGGATTAGCTACTTTGTCTACATTTGCAGTGTTTCCATATGCATCAGCATTAGGAATGTCTTCGCCTACCACCAATCCATACATTGATGGTGCTACATAAGAGCTATGAATAGCCTTTCCTTCGCTATCCTTTTGACCACCTTGTAAATCTAATTGATAGGTTACACCAGCTTTAATTTTTGGTAATTGGAGATGGTCTGCTGGGTCTTTTCCTGTTGAATCTTTTTCCATACTCTTACTTTGATCGGAAATAGCAATATATACTTTTTTATCCTTTTCGTTAAGCGCTAAACCTTCCATTTTGTTAAATTCAGTAGTTGCACCAAGCATTGCTGCGTATCGGCGTGTTTCAAGGAAGGCAGCTGCTTTTTCTTTACCAGGTTTAAGTTTTAGATATTCTGTTTTACCATATGAATATTGTTTAATCGCTGTAAAACCTTCTTTTGGTACATCAGAAGTTTCAAAAATATCATTGAATGTAATGCCGCTGTCAATAATTTTTTCCACTTCTTTATCCGTTGTATGTCCTAAATTAATCCATTCTAAGTCTCCTGAACCACCATTTTCAGTACCTGTTTGTTTAAATTTAGCTGCATATAGTGTACCCGCTGATAACTCTTTTGCTTTATCGGCTATATACATAAACATTCCTGTATTACCACCATCATCACCGTAAAATACAGTTTTGTTATCAGGCATTACTTTAGCTAACTCATGGGAGAAACGCCCTGTACTGTAATGTTTTACAGCCGATGCTTTCCCCTTCTTATCTACTGTAATTTCAGGAGTGTAGCCATAGAAATAAGGATTAGCCTTTGCTTTATTTCCAAAATAGAATTGAGCAAATGTTTCAACTTGACTTCTTGTTTTTGATGTAGGGTCCGCAAATTGACGAGCATCTGGCTCATACTCTTCTGAACCTAAATGTGTATTCCATGGTGATAAAGAACCATTACATGGAATCCAAAGTCCATTTACTGCAGAAAAATCGATTTTTTCTACTTTTACAGGTTTAAGTTCACCTGTTTTTTTGTCCTGTTCCAACTCAGTTAAAGACATAGATGCTGGGACTAAACCGTATGCCGATTGACCAGCAGCATCAATTGTTTGATATTCATAATGTGTAACCATATAAAGTTTGCCGTCAATTGGCATTAATAAGCTATTTGAATCCGGAGCATCTGAAACAAAATATTTTCCGTCTGTGCTGCTTGGATCCTTAATTGGGTTTCCTTTTACATCAATTGGTGTACCTGCAGGAATTTTTTCACCTTTAACGGTTGCTACCTTATCTTCCGATTTAAATAGGTAGTTGTAGGACAACGGAAATGTTTTTACTTTTCCATTGCTATATTTTACATCAACGGTTGCAGTTGTATATGTTTTTACCATTTCATCGATAGTAGCTGGTGCTTTCATTCCATTAAATTTAACAGATTCAATTTTACTATTTTCCTTCGCAGTAGCTGCTGTCGGTGATAGTGCTGGAACTGTAATAGCTAAGGCAAGTGCTAAAGTAGCTCCTGTTTTCACAATTTTCTTATTAATCATCTAATGATTCCTCCAAGGAGATTTATATTTTACAATTCAATTAAACCAAAATTATATAAATATACTGTTAATTTTTTAT
>NZ_JBHTYI010000087.1:0-2791 GCF_043656335.1 Peribacillus sp. NPDC056705
TTTCCATTCCGAGCAATTCAAACAAGTCTTCGTTCCTGCCGCTAAGATATTGATCCAGTCTCCAAATGATATAGTTGGACATGTTATGAACAGAGAAACGGGAACGAAGATTCTTGATAGAACCGAACATCTGCTCAATTTCATCGCAGATTCGCACAAGCTCATATCCTTCCATCGCGGTAAGCAGCGCATTCATGTGCACGTCCAGCATGCGGGAATCCAGCATCCCCGGCTCCGTCCGAACATCCTCGAATTTAATGACGCTCCCCTTGCCCAAGAACATTTTGCCTTCCACCGCCTCAATGGCCTGACTATAGGATAGCTGCAATTGATCAATCGCGTGGGCCAGTTCGCCTACTCCCGTAGTAATCGAAATCCCGTTGTTATTGCGTATAGCTTCGTATAACCGGTTCACGGTGGTTTCCATCGACCCTTCATCCAGCAATAATGCCACTCGCTGTGAAGATAACTTACAATAGGGAGCTACGCCAAGATGTTGAATAACTTCATGCACCTGCTGCAGGAATATGCGTGACATTTCACGCTGTGAGGAGAAGTGTCCGCCTTTTCTCCATTGGAGATTGTCCAGTTCCATCACAACGACACGAATCGGCCACGCCATCGTATCGAGCCCGCAGGATGATGTCAGCTTCGACAATCCTTCACTATCCTGAGTCTCTTCTTCGCGCAGCAGCCGAATCAGAATATCGCTCTTGACGATCGGAATCATCTCACGATAGGCGATCTCCACTTCACGCTGCTTCATCTCCTCGTCCAGATCTCTCTTCACCTTGAGCAATGAAGATATCAACTCGCTATCATTCATCGGTTTCAATACATAGCTATAGGCGTTCAAAGATAGTGCTTGTTGCACATAACTGAACTCCTGATAACCACTCACAAATATAATGCGAATGTTGGGCTTACGTTCGAGTGCCATTCGAGCCAGCTCCAGGCCAGACATATATGGCATGTTGACATCGCTAACCAAGATATCAATCGCTTCCTTCTCCATGATCTCACAAGCAGTCAAGGCATTATTGACGCTGCCCTTCACTTCCATCCCCAACTCAGACCAAGGAATAAAACGCCGCATGCCCTCCAAGTCCAGCTCTTCATCATCTACCAGCAATACCTTATACATGCGAATACCCCCAATATAGATAAACAGCATTGGTTCTCCACGGTTCTATAGAAATTGCAGTATAGTTCGCATTTATATTAACAGAACATTTTTTCCAGGTATGGGGTAAATTTCTCTACTGCGCAATAAGCAGAGAGATCCCAAAGGATCTGTGAGATCCTTTGGGATGCCGACTCTGCAACACATACGAGTATCGAACTGTTATTGCTGCTTCATCTTGCTGACATTCTCCTGCCAACGTTCGGTACGCCACTGCAGCAGTTTGTCATATCCAAGCGCCATTAAGTCCTTATTGCCTTGGTCGAGAATCTTATCGACGTCTTCATCGCTTGTGGCCATGACCGACTTGGCATAAGTCTCAAGGAACAGTTCATCAACAGAGGTTTTGATGATGCCTTCCTCCGAATCCGGTGCAGGGTTCAGGTTAATGAACTCGGTCACGTTATATTGCGTTGGCCATGTTATGGTCTGTTGGTACTTCGTTCTCCAATCCTGTTCCTCGAACGGCAGCTCCGCCATGTACTTGTATTTCGCAGGATCGATGTAACTTGTATTACCTACGAACATGATTGGATCATTATTGGATTGAATTTCAGCTACCTCTTTCGGATCATAATTCGCGGTGAAATTCGGTTTGCCTTCACTGTCGAATCCTTCCCAGTTCTTACCTTCGGGTCCGAAGAATTGCAGATTCATTCCTTCTGGACCCGTGTACCAATCAAGGAAGGCGAAGATCGCTTCAGGGTCCTTGGCAGCTGTCGTAATGTAAGCAGCATTCCAACCCAGACTGGTATAAGTCCCCGGATAGACTTTGTTCTTATCCAGACCTGGCTTGTGAATCGGCCAGATCATGAAATATCCACCGTCCGGATCGGTTTTAATTAGCTCTTCCTGCGCTTCACCTGCCATTGTCGTCGGACTGGAGCTTGCAAATACAGCCACACGTCCCGTCATGACTTTCTCCAACACCTGATCTTCCGTTTGGTTAAAGGCATCCTGAGAAATCAGTTTCTCACGATATAATTTGGCAATATACTTCTGCGCTTCGCGGAACACTGGATCCTCGAACACAGAGATCAACTTGCCGTCCTTCGGTACACCCCTAAGCGAGCTGTTCAGATAAGTATAAAGCGTACCTTCGCCAAATGCCGTATACAATACCCCAAGTCCTTGCATATCCTGTGCACGGTGCGGCTCAAATGGTATGATGCTGGTGCCGTATTTCTCTTTCACCTTCACTAAATAATGATAGAGATCGTCTGTTGTCTCAAGCGGCGGTTGCCCCAGCTCATCATAGATCTTCTTATTTACCACATACCCCGCGTTACCTGCGGGTCTGGAAGTGTACCAGTTCGGGAACATGTACAACTTGCCGTCATCCGAGCGCAGCATGTTGAGATTGTCACCCATCCAGGTCTTCAGGTTCGGGTATTTATCGAGGTAATCGTCGAAGGCTACGAGCTTCCCTGCCTCCCGAAGCCGCTCCATATCCGGATGATTCCGATCCGTCCAGATCATTTCTGGCAATTGATCCGAGGCCATCATCGCACTCAATTTCTGTGTGTGGGCTCCCGCAGCAGCAATCATCTTGATATTAACCTGCTTGTTCTCGCTGAGCCATTTACCGGCCGGTGTGCTCTCCCATGC
>NZ_JBHTYI010000088.1:0-2786 GCF_043656335.1 Peribacillus sp. NPDC056705
GTATTGCGGGAAGCGATCCAGCAGCGTCTCCATCGCAATCCGGGATTCCATTCGGGCAAGCTGGGAGCCGAGGCAGTAATGGATTCCGCTGCCCAGACCCAAATGCGGGTTGGGATTTCGATGAATGTTAAAGGTGTCGGAGTTCTCAAACACGTCTTCGTCATGGTTGGCGGAGGCCATCCAGATATAAACGAATTGACCTGCCTTCAGTTCCTGACCACGCAGTACCGTATCTTGCTTGACATGGCGGAACATCAGTTGAACGGGCGAGAAGTAGCGGAATACCTCTTCGATCGCGCCTGGTATCCGTGCACGATCAGCCAGCAGCTCAGCCCGAACCTCCGGCAAACTGTCAAAAGCGAGAACGGCCGAGGAGATCAGGTTCGTTGTGGTCTCGTTACCCGCTACCAGTAATAAAATGCAAAATCCAATGATCTCAAGGTCCGTTAGATGTTCGTTATCAATACGCGCTTCCACCAGCTTCGTGATCAGATCGTCCTGGGGATGCCGGCGCCGATCCTCGGCGATCTCGGAGAAGTATTCACTCATCTCGCGCTGGCACTGATAATAAGCATCGGAATTGTTACCGACGAGTGCTTCCGACCACGACTTGAAGCGTTCACGATACTCCAGCGATACGCCAAGCATCTCGGCAATCACAACAATTGGCAGCGGGCTGGCGAAGTCTTCAACAACATCCAGCCTCCCCTTCTTCTCTGCTTCATCCAGTAAGGAGGTGGCAATCTCCTGGATCTTAGGTCCTAACGACTCAATCATGCGCGGTGTAAAAGCGTTGGAAACCAATTTACGCAGCTGGCGGTGTTTAGGTGGATCTTGCCGTAAAATGCTGGAATCGATGGGATCCTCAGAAGATGCGACACCTTGGGAAGAGAATACTTCGTAATTCGTGAACACCGCTTTGACGTCCTCATACTTGAAGACATTCCAGCCTTCATCTCCGGCTCGGCTTATCGGGGAGTTCGTACGCATCTCTTTGAACCATTCCAAGGGAAGTAAACCGTTCTTGTTCCATTCCATTTCAACACCGTCGCTTTCATCCGTATTTTTTAACTGACTGGTCAGTATTGCGACTATAAAAAAAGGGACCTGCTTATTCTAACGATATAAACAGGCCCTGTGCAATCATCGTAAACGCAAATTGCTCAAGGTCACCCCGAGAGTACGTTTCTTGATGATTCAGATAGTAATTACACATACTCTCCAGCGTGCCGATGATACTCGCCGCGGCCAGATGGGGATCCACATCGCGGACCAAATTCTCCTCACACTTTCCTTCTTCGATAATTCGGGCCAGAAAGCCTAGATAGGTTCGCTTGAGCTCCTTCAGATCATCCAGTACATCCTGTTCGATACCGTTGGAGATCTCATTAAATACGATATGGGAGAAATGACGCGATTCCAGGAATAAATCCAGATGATGGCGAATCAAGCGCTCGATCTTCTCCTTCATCGGCAAAGAGGAGTTCAGATCAGCCTCGGTCCGCTGCATAATATCCTCGAAACCCTGCTTCACCACGGTCTTAAACAGCTGGGATTTGCCCGGAAAATTATAATACAACGTGCCTTTGGCAACCTGTGCACGCGCCGCGATCTCATCCATGCTGGCACGGTGATATCCCTTCTCGGAGAATACCTCGATGGCTGCGCCAATAATTTTATTTTTGCTCACGGTTAAATCTGCCCTTTCACGGCTAAATTCTAAGTTATCATCTTAATCTGACTGGTCAGTTCAAAAATAACATAACATGCTCGCTATTAAGAGTCAACTCGCCGCCTGTTAACGTAGCTTAGGGACAATCGACCACCAAGTTGAAATTCAAACGATTCTTATATTTATTTCCGTGGTATCCTATACATAAAGGCCGATACAGTGTATATTTCTACAGTGCTGGTTATTCATCAGCCAAAGCAGGTCAAGACTAACCATAACGGAGTGATTTGTTGAGTAAATCCAAGGGCAAGGGTGGAACAGGCAGAGGGACAGGCAAGAAAGGCTGGAGCCGCTGGGATGCCAAGGCTAGGCGAGCCAAGGGCAAACCGAAACCCTATACCAGCAAAGGGACCAAGCAAGCAGACCATGTAGAGGACACCAGCAAGCCTGATAAATAATCTCTCATGAAATAGATTCAGATGTGCCGGTTGGAATATAAATAAGGAGTTGAACGGATTTGGATAATCAAGAAGTTATTACAGACCTGCCCGAGAACTATGCGGAGCTGAAGAGCGCTGCCAACCGAAACGCGAACTGGAGGGAACGTTTGCAAGCGGTTGAAGCTTTGGGGAAATGGAATCACCCGCGATCCATTGACATTTTGAAGCATAGACTGCATGCAGATACGGTATATGGAGTCCAGGAAGCGGCATACCATCAGCTCCGCTCCCTTGGAGAAGATGTATCCTTGCCAGAGAGGCACAAAGGTGAACTGATCAAGGATACCTCGAAGGTGTTGCTTAGAGTGAAGAAAAGCCTGCCCCGCGACCATACGTACGAAGACTTCAAAGAAAAACTGAAGAAGATGAGAATTGACATCTATGATACGTACGAAGGTGATAAAGGCGCCGAATTCGATTCTTGGCTTGAGCAGATCTGGACTTCTTTCTCCAAAAGATAGACGTCTCGATCAACTCTGCATTTGAAGCCATGCATATGAGAATTTTGGTTATGTTATACTGAATACAAATAACCTATTTAGGAGTGGTACTCTGAGAAAGCATAAACCGATGTCGTTTGATGACCTGTTGATGGAATTGCAAGGGCAGAAAGC
>NZ_JBHTYI010000089.1:0-851 GCF_043656335.1 Peribacillus sp. NPDC056705
GGATATACCCGCCATGTGGCTGCGCGATTCGGCAGCACAGGTTAGACCTTTTCTCGTACTCGGAGAGGATCCCGAGATTGGCGACATGATTCAAGGCGTGGTAAGACGCCAGTTTGATTACATTTTGCGTGATCCTTATGCTAATGCATTCAATGAGTCTGCCAATGGCCAAGGGCATCAGGATGATGCAACCGACATGAGCCCGTGGATTTGGGAACGTAAATACGAGATCGACTCGCTATGTTATCCGATTCAGCTCAGTTATCTGCTGTGGAAGAATTCCGGCAGGATCGATCATTTTGATGAGACATTCCGCGTGGGAGTGCAGCAAATTATCGAATTATGGACAACGGAACAGCACCATGAGCAGAAATCGACTTATACCTTCGAGCGAAGTAACTGTCCTGCATCGGATACGCTTGTCCGGGAAGGGAAGGGATCGGAGACAGGGTATACCGGCATGACCTGGTCCGGATTCAGACCTAGCGATGATGCCTGCATGTACGGTTATTTGGTATCGTCGAATATGTTCGCGGTCGTTGTGCTCCGATATGTCGTGGAAATTGCCGAGGAGATTCTGAAAGACCGGGATCTTGCAGTTGCGGCAGAGAACCTCGCGGCACAGATCGAGGCAGGCATTCAGAAGTTTGGCGTTGTAGAGGATGATGAATACGGTCCCATATATGCGTATGAGGTGGACGGACTTGGTTCAGCTAACCTGATGGACGACGCGAATGTACCCAGTCTGCTATCCATTCCTTACTTGGGGTACCGGAATGCAGACGACCGGGTGTACGCAAATACGCGGAGGTTCATATTGAGTGAGCGAAACCCGTACTACTTCCGTGGGG
>NZ_JBHTYI010000089.1:860-2747 GCF_043656335.1 Peribacillus sp. NPDC056705
ATACGCCGGATCAATACATCTGGCATATTGCGCTCGCGATGCAGGGCATGACCGAGAAGGACCCGGAGGAACGACAGCGCCTGCTTGAACTGCTGCTGGCAACGGACGGCGGAACCGGGCTCATGCATGAGGGATTTCATGTAGACCGGCCTGAGGAATATACCCGGCCATGGTTCTCGTGGGCCAATATGATGTTTTGCGAGCTGGTGCTATGGTGCTCCGGTATCACTGTTAAACGGTAAACCTGTGGTTAAACGTAGTGGTGAACGAGGAAGGAATCCAATAGGGGAGGGTTAACGAATGAAGAAGCAGTGGAAAATCGTATGTTCGGTGATGATCGTAATTGGACTTCTTGTGGGCTGCTCAGGAGGCAGCGGCGGCACGAGTGGAGAGGGATCGAGTGGTGGTAAAACCGTACTCACCTTCTGGGGTGACTGGGGTGGAGAAGGGCAGGACCAGATCCAGACGATGGTGGATGCATTTAATAAGTCCCAGGATAAAATCGAAGTGAAATATGCCTTGCAGCAGGATGTGGTAACGAAGTTTCTGACCGCAGCCACGAATGGAGGAACGCCGGATCTCGTGTTCTGGGACCGCTGGCGGACTGCACTCTATGCTCCGAAGAACGTGCTTCACCCCGTGGATGAATACCTGGAGCGCGACGGCGTCAACAAGGAAGATTTTTACGACGAAGCACTGAAGGAACTCACCTATAATGACAAACTGTATGGGTTGCCGTTGACGGTGGATGCGCGGGCCTTGTTCTATAACAAGAAAATGCTGAAGGACGCTGGACTTGAGCCTCCAACGAACTGGGGAGAGCTGGAGACGGCCGCCAAAGCCCTGACGAAGTGGAACGGAAGCAAGCTCGAAACAGCGGGGTTATCGATGGGTGATCCGGGGCTGTTCAGCATGTATTTGCAGCAGGCGGGCGGAACGATGCTGACCCCCGACAACACGATGAACCTGAATAATGAGCAGGGCTTGGCGGTGCTGGACTTCTGGGGCCGTTTACTGAATGAAGGCAAGGTGTATAAGATCGGTTTCGAGGATGGATTGGGAGAAGGCACGGATGCGTTCGTAACCGGAAAAGTCGCGATGCTGTACTCCGGACCGTGGATGCTGAGCACTTATGATAAATACGGGAAAGACCTTGAATATGGCATCGTGCCGCCTCCTGCTGGGCCGAATGGTGATAAAGGAAGCGTCATGGGCGGCTTTGGTCTGGTCATTCCGCAAGGCTCCAAGCATCCGGAGGAAGCGTGGGAATTTATGAAATGGTGGACGGCCAACAAGGATAATGCCGTGTTATGGGCCAAGACCAGCCAGAATATGCCAGGATTCAAACCGGCGTTAGAAGATCCGTTCTTCGCCGAGGATCCGAAATGGATTCCGTTCATGGAGACGCTGGAATTCGCGAAGACAAGGCCGACGCATGCCGGATATTCCGTTATGGAGGAGAACGCGGTGATTCCGAATCTGGAACTGTTCATGCAGAACAAGCAGAGTGCAGAGGAGACGCTCCGGCTCAGTCAGGAGCAAGGCGACAAGCAGCTGAAAGAGAATGCCGTTACCCGTTAAAAATGCCCTTGGAACACAAGGACTACAGAAAGGAGCATGAGCATGACCTCCGCCACGAAACCAGTCAGCGCAAGACCTGCTTCCGTTACGAAACTTGGCAAACACCAGGCTAGAATGGGTTACTTGTTCATCATGCCAACGATGCTATTATTTGCGGTATTCATGGTGATCCCGGTCGTGATGGCGTTATATTTGAGTTTTACGAACTATGATGTGCTTAGCTCGAACGATTGGGTCGGGATGGATAATTACAGACGTCTGATCGGTGATGATCTGTATTGGAAGACCTTCGTTAACGTGATGCTC
>NZ_JBHTYI010000090.1:0-2690 GCF_043656335.1 Peribacillus sp. NPDC056705
TGGGTGAATTGATCTCGCAAGAGAGGGATCATAGGTGACCTTCCACCGAACCCTTAAGCTAACCTCGCAGGCATTGGAAGGAGCTTTTGTTTTGAAAAAGAAATTAGCGGCCGTTTCTCTCGGCCTTGCCCTCGCACTCACAATAGGGACCGGAAGCGCTTTTGCGGATTCCAAATTAAATTCAACCATTAAACCAACGATCGGTGTCTCTTATAAAACAGGTGGTACCACAACGAACGGATTTGACTGCTCCGGCTTCACCAGCTATATCTACAAGAAGCTTGGCCTTAACATTCCTCGTACGTCTGCAGCTCAGTACAAAGTAGGTACGGCTATCGCCAAGAGCAATTTGAAGGCAGGAGACCTCGTATTCTTCAATACCTCCGGTCGTGGTGTATCTCATGTGGGTATATATGTCGGGGACGGAAAGTTCGCTCATTCTTCATCTTCGCGCGGTGTGATTGTCAGTCCACTGAGCCAAAGCTACTACGCGCAGCGTTATGTGGGCGCTAAGAGAGTTATGAGTCAAGCTACGTACAAGTCAGTAGCAGCTAATTATAACTAAATCATCCAACCGTATTTCTGTCATTATACATTTCATTCAAGAAGCCTTGGGTTAGAGATTGTGCCGATCTCAGCCTGAGGCTTTTTTCTTGTTGTTGTCTCTATACTTCTATAACGTATCGAAAGCCAAAAAGGTTTCCGTTTAAATCCAAATATTTCTTACACTTTCTTAATTTTTATTACCCTTGCTCCCGCTTCTCCAAACAGCATCTGCCTGTATAGGGCAAGGTTAGTCCCACAACTCGACAGCTGATGCTAATGAAAATTAGCGAAATGAAGAAAAAGAAGTAATTGCCAATCTCGCTAATGGTCTGCTAGAATATTCTCAGTAACAACTTTGTCATTAATGTAAGTGCTTTATTATATAGATCGTGAGCCATATTTCAGACATTGGAAGGGAGTCCTTATGCTGAAGAAGAAACTAACCGTCGCCGTTCTAGGTGCAGCACTTCTGTTTACGACGGGAGCGGGCAGTGCCTTTGCCGACAGCCCAATGGAACAGGAAATCAACCAACTGCTTGGCACGAGATATAGCTATGGCGGTACCACCCCTAATGGGTTCGACTGCTCTGGTTTCACGATGTATGTATTCGCCCAACTAGGGCTCAAGCTTCCCCATCAATCCGGCTCCCAATTTGAGATGGGCTCGAGCGTGTCACGCAAGGACCTAAGACCAGGCGATCTCGTATTCTTCAATACATCAGGCCGCGGCATTTCCCACGTCGGTATTTATATTGGCGATGATAAATTCGCTCACTCCTCGTCCAGCCGTGGGGTTGTTATTAATCGTCTAACCGAGGAATATTATGTTCAGCGTTATGTGGGTTCCAAGCGGATCATGAACGATGCCAAGTATGAGGAAGCCGTAAGTGGAACATCCTAAGGCTGTTAAGCCTTTTCTTGAATCATACACAATGCCCGCTTGAAGAGGAATTCCCCTCATTTCAAGCGGGTTTTTCTTATCGGATTGACTCAGACACCCATTAAATCATGTAAGGGGACACTTGACCATGGAACCTACATCTTTATCCGCCCAAGTCATGCACGAAGACCATGCGTCTGAGATCTGCACATGGGTCTATCCCGCTCCATATGATATTTATGGATTTCTGCCCTGGGAGCAGATGAAGGCTCTTGAAATTGAATTCGGTGACCCTGATATTCGTAAACAGCAATATATATCCATCGTCGATGAATATGAACGGCTTTGGGGCTTCGCACAGCTCTTCCCCGTGGTGGGCGTTACGCGTCTGGGACTCGGCATGCGGCCTGATTGGTGCGGACGCGGAATGGGTAGACGATTTATGCAGACGATTGTGGCTGAGACCATATTAAGGCATCCTCACCATGAAATTGACCTTGAGGTGTTGACCTGGAATGAGCGGGCGATTCGCACTTATCGTTATGTAGGCTTCCGCATTACCGATACTTATGAGCGGCTAACCCCTGATGGGATGGCGTTATTCCACTGCATGGTGTATGAGCCGCAAGCAAATGAGGAATAGTAATCGTACCGATAAAATAAGCACTATGAAAAAAAGCACAATTTTGTGTACTTTTTATGAAGCGTATACCTGGCTCGTTGCTTTTTTTGTCACAACTGGCTATGATGTGTAAGGATGTTGGTTTATAATGGAGACAAGTGCAAAAGTGCAGTATACATAGAAGGGACGATATGACGATGCAAAAATGGATCATGAGCGGGTTGTTCTTCGTCGCATGTGCGTTGGCTATTGCGCTGATGTTTACGCTCCCGGGCAAGGAAGAGGTAGCTCATGAAGAGAAACCGTCTATGCCGGAAGTAACGATGGATGCGGCAGCAGCAGATGCCATGGTGAAGGCTAGCTGCATAAGCTGTCATGGCGACCAGCTTCAGGGCGGCGCTGGACCAGCTTTGGATCAGGTTGGCGGACATATGGATGTCGAAGCGATCTACAAGATCGTATCGAATGGTAAAGGCATGATGCCAGCATTCAAGGGTCAACTGACCGATGAAGAAATCGCAAACATCGCGCTTTATCTGGCTGACCACAAATAAGAACCGCTAATACGCAAAACACGCTTGCTCCCGGATACCCTCCAGGTCAAGCGTGTTTTTTATTGGAAGCTTATGTTTAGTGAACGAA
>NZ_JBHTYI010000091.1:0-2666 GCF_043656335.1 Peribacillus sp. NPDC056705
AGCTTGTTGCCGAGAAGGGGGATTCGCTGCTGTCCATGGAGCCGGGCGAGAGAACGGCATTTTTCCGTCAGTTCGGGCTGGAGAAGGAATTGGGCAAGATCAAGCGCGATCTGAATCGATTCCGCGTTCATTTTGACGAGTGGTTCAGCGAGACCTCCCTGTATGAGAACGGACTTGTTGAGAAGTCATTGGACGAGCTGAAAGCCAAGGGTGAGGCGTATGACAAGGACGATGCGGTGTGGCTGCGTACGACGGATTATGGTGATGATAAAGACCGTGTGCTTGTTAAGAATGACGGTACGTACACCTACTTGACTCCAGACATTGCTTATCATCGTAATAAATACGAGCGGGGTTACGATCGCATGCTCAACATCTGGGGTGCAGACCATCATGGCTATGTGCCGCGTATGAAGGCTGCGATGGAGGCGCTTGGGAATGATCCTGGGAAATTAACGGTGCTAATCGCCCAAATGGTCAGCTTGTTCCAAGACGGCGAGAAAGTGAAGATGTCCAAGCGAACCGGTAAAGCGGTCACGATGGAAGATCTGATGGATGAAGTGGGCGTGGATGCCATCCGTTACTTCTTCACCATGCGTAGCATGGATTCGCATCTGGATTTCGATATGGATTTGGCGGTATCCACGTCCAACGAGAACCCGGTGTTTTATGTGCAGTATGCTCACGCGCGTATTTGCAGCGTATTCCGTCAAGCCGAGGAGCAAGGCGTAAGCCTGTTACCGCTGTCTGACGTGAACTTGAGCGTACTTACGGCTGAGCATGAGTTCGATATTTTGCGAAAAATGGGAGAACTCCCGCAAGAGGTGTCACTCGCTGCGGAGAACTATGCTCCGCACCGACTTATCCGTTATGTGTATGAGCTGGCTTCCCTATTCCACAGCTACTATAGAGCAGAGCGGGTCATTACGGAAGATGCAGAGCAAACACAAGCCCGTCTTGCCCTTCTGGGCGCTGTTCGCACGGTCATTGCCAACGTGCTGCGCCTCATGGGCGTGTCCGCTCCAGAGAAGATGTAGTATTGTTCACAAACCCACAATAGGTAACTATGGCCGCCTTTCCAGATGGAGAGGCGGCTCTTTAATATCGCATAAGCTGAATTATAGCTTCATACCCTCACGTAAGAACTTAAGGGCGTTAACCTCACCATCCATGGTGCTGTATCCTTTTTTTAGCTTCAAGGGGGAGGACGTGCGGCGCAGAAGTGTTTTGATGGAAGCCAATTTCAGATCCGGTTTCTGGGCAAGCAGTAGAGCGATGGCTCCACTGACATGGGAAGTGGCCATCGAGGTACCGCTCATTTCATGGTACTTGTTATGAAGCCAGGCCGATACGATTTTGTCTCCGGGGGCGTAAATATCCACGAATTGCCCACGATTGCTGAAGGCCGGGATTCTGCGATTACGATCCGTTGCACCCACCGAGATGGTCTGAGGATAACGGGCGGGGTAATCAGCCGTTCTGCGCTTGCCGTCATTGCCTGACGAAGCTACGATGATGACGCCGGCCTGGTTAGCCTTATTGACGATATCAAGCAAAGCCCGGCTCCGGGTTTGCATGCCAAAACTCATATTGATGATGTCAATATCGGCACGGACACACCAGTCGATCGCCAGTATTATATCGGACACAAACGCTGACCCGTTTTGATCGAAGGCTTTGACAGGGTAAACGACAGAGCGTGGTGCAACGCCAATCATACCTTGTGTGCTGTTGGCAGCTGCGATGGTACCTGAAATATGTGTGCCATGACCATTGTCGTCATGCGGGGGCATATTCCGATGAACGAGATTAATGCCGCGGGTTAACGAGTATTTCAGATCCGGATGAGTAAAATCGACGCCGGTGTCAATGACAGCAATCTTGATTCGGTGCCCTGTCGAGATTGACCAGGCCTGAGGGGCTTTGATTTGCTTGATCCCCCATGGGACTCCGGTTAGCGTTCCAACGCTGCCCTGTATAGCGAGAATATGAAGCTGGTGATCTTCCTCCACCATCAGATCATGCCGAAACTCTTGTTCAAGCTTTGTAGTATGGGCGACTGGGGCGATGATGGTGTGGGTAAGCGGTGAGATACGGATCGAGCCCGGCAAAGACCCTCTCCCGGTAAGGCGACTCCATTCACTAATGCAATCCTGGTACAGATTAGGGTCGTGGAATGTAAGCAGCCGCTGCTTCTCTGCCCGAACGTTCCGCATTGGGTTCGTTTCCGTAAGTAGTGATTGCATGATCCGGGTGTAGTCCATATGAGGCAATCTCCCTTCTCGATGAACCATTGCTTCAGTATTGTATGAGCCGGGGAGAGCGCCCGAATGGGATGTTGCCCTTTTTCCGGGAAATAGGCCCTGTTTCTCGTGTCAAAGTGGCATGGCGAACATAAGATACATGGAGAGAGCGTCAAGGTTCTCTTTTCTAACCCGTAAGGAGTCGATCCTTGGGGCGGGTACAGTCAGAAGGCGGAGAGGTGGTCTCCGCCTTTTTCTATTTTTGTTGTGGATGGGAATGACTTGCTGCTGCAGCCATGGGTATAGGTGTTTTACGAGTGGACAAGCGATGGATTAAAACTTGATTTTTATGTCTAAATAGGTTTTACTTAGGTTTGATAATGGATATGTTGAGGATATGAACGTGAAGATTGTGTGAGAGGA
>NZ_JBHTYI010000092.1:0-2664 GCF_043656335.1 Peribacillus sp. NPDC056705
GCTGGACCAGGAAGGTCACCGCAAAGAGGTTATCACTAAGCAAAAGCGGAAGCTGCTCATCTCGGCGGTGCTGTCACTGCCGCTGCTCTGGGCGATGGTCACTCATTTCTCGTTCACCTCTTGGATTTGGATGCCAGAGCTATTCATGAATCCGTGGTTCCAACTTGCTCTGGCCACACCGGTTCAGTTCTATATCGGCAAGCAATTCTATGTAGGGGCGTATAAAGCGCTTCGGAACAAAAGTGCCAACATGGACGTGCTGATCGCGCTCGGAACATCGGCGGCCTATTTTTACAGCCTCTATTTGACGATCGATTGGGCCATGGCTGGCGCCAGCGCACACCACGGGCCAGACATGTATTATGAGACGAGTGCGGTTCTGATTACGCTTGTCATCCTCGGGAAATTGTTCGAGTCATTAGCGAAAGGCAGGACTTCGGAGGCGATCAAGACGCTGATGGGTCTTCAGGCCAAGACGGCGCTGGTGATCCGTGACGGTCAGGAGCAGTCGATACCGGTGGAACAAGTCGTGGTTGGCGATCTGGTACTGGTGAAACCCGGCGAGAAGGTTCCGGTAGACGGCAAAGTGAACGAGGGCACCTCGGCAGTGGATGAGTCGATGTTGACAGGTGAGAGTATTCCGGTTTCGAAGAATCCCGGTGACACGGTAATCGGCGCTACGGTGAATAAGAACGGGCGCTTGATCGTTGAGGCGACCAAGGTAGGCAGGGAAACGGCGCTTGCCCAGATCATTAAAGTGGTTGAAGAAGCACAAGGCTCCAAAGCGCCGATCCAGCGTGTTGCCGATGTGATTTCGGGCATTTTCGTACCGATCGTGGTCGGTATTGCGATAGTGGCTTTCCTGATCTGGTTCTTCTGGGTAACGCCTGGAGACTTTGCCCATGCGCTTGAGATTGCCATTGCGATTCTGGTCATTGCTTGTCCTTGCGCGCTTGGCTTGGCTACACCTACTTCGATCATGGCCGGTTCCGGACGTGCAGCCGAACTGGGGGTCTTGTTCAAGGGTGGAGAGCATCTGGAGACGACGCATAAGATCGATACCATTATTTTGGATAAGACAGGAACGGTAACCAAGGGCAAGCCGGAGCTTACGGATGTCTTGGTGGAAACGATGGATCAGGAACAGCTGCTGCGTCTGGTTGGGTCAGCTGAGAAGAGCTCGGAGCATCCACTGGCCGAGGCGATTGTGGCAGGCATCGAAGCCAAGGGAGTGCAGCTTCCGGCAGCGCAGGAATTCGAGGCGATTCCAGGCTACGGCATCCGTGCCCTTGTTGAAGGACATGAAGTATTGGTCGGTACGCGCAAGCTTATGATGAAGCATCAAATCTCTGCCGAGCATGTGCTGGAGACGATGTCGAAGCTTGAAACCGCCGGTAAAACAGCCATGTTGGCTGCCGTTGACGGTCAATATGCCGGCATGGTAGCCGTGGCCGATACGATTAAGGAGACTTCTCCAACAGCTATCGCCAGATTGAAGCAGATGGGGATTGAGGTCATTATGATTACCGGTGATAATCAGCGTACGGCCGAAGCGATTGCGAAGCAGGTAGGCATCGATCATGTGCTGGCTGAAGTGTTGCCGGAAGGCAAAGCCGATGAAGTGAAGAAGCTGCAGCAGCAGGGCAAAAAAGTCGCGATGGTGGGTGACGGTATTAACGATGCTCCTGCATTGGCCGTCGCCGATATCGGTATGGCGATCGGTACTGGAACGGATGTGGCAATGGAGGCAGCGGATGTTACGTTGATGAAGGGGGATCTGGGTAGTATTCCCGATGCCATCTACATGAGCCGAAAAACGATGCGAAATATCCGCCAGAACCTGTTCTGGGCGCTTGGTTATAACTCGCTCGGCATCCCGATTGCAGCCATCGGACTGCTGGCGCCGTGGGTGGCCGGAGCGGCCATGGCACTGAGCTCGGTATCCGTGGTATTGAATGCGCTACGTCTGCAGCGCATGAAGGTTTAATGTTCTGAGCCTATACACAAACGATATAATAGGAGTGAAGATATGGCTTCACAGAAATTCGCGGTAACCCCCGGATTCGAGGTCGGCGGCACGCTGTTCAGACCTGATCAGCTTGCGCTTCTGGGCACGATTGTGGGCGAGGGTGCTTTGATTGAGATGACGACGTTCAAGCAGCTGTACGTGGAGATGGACGAGGCGCACATTCCTGCAGTTCAAGAAAGGCTGCGAGCAGCCGGACTTCAGGTCCATCCTGCCGGCTTTGTCTCCAAAAGCCTCATCACCTGCAACTTCTGCCGCGGTGCAGAGGATTCGGGCTTGGATGTCGCCGCACTGCTGGATGAGGCCGTAACCGATCATCCTGTACCGAATCCGCTCAAGATCGGTTATGCCGGCTGCGCGCTTGGGACGAGCGAGCCGCTCCTCAAGGACATTGCCGTCATCAAAATGAGGGACACCTTTGATATATACGTGGGTGGAGAACCAAGGGGGCTGAAGGCAGCTTTGGCGAAGCCGCTGCACACGGCGCTGGCACCGGCACAACTAGCTCCGATTATCCTGAGATTGATTGGCATCTATCAGGAGCAGGGAAAGAAGAAGGAGAAGTTCTCCCGATTCGTGGAGCGCATTTCCCTGGATCAGTTGAGAGAGCTGACGGGCGAGCGCGCGATGGATACGGC
>NZ_JBHTYI010000093.1:0-1231 GCF_043656335.1 Peribacillus sp. NPDC056705
AACTGGTGCAACGGCAAATAGCCTTTACTACCAGATTGGCAGAATTATCGCGTTGCTCTTGATCGGAACTGCGATGGGCTTATCACTGGGTCTCGTATTTGATAATCGTCATCTCGCGTTGAGCTTTAGCGTCGGCGGGGCGGTATCGGGCATGCTTGCCGGGCTTGTGCTGGAGTACGGCTTGGCCGGGGGGGAAGTCAGGGATGCACTTGTTCGTCTGCTGGCCTGTCTGATTCTGGCGGGCGTACTGGCTATGTTCACGGCGGTGATTCCTGTGAAGGAGAACAGCAAACTATATAGTCAGCATCTTGCGCAGCGACCGGGTCAATCCGGTACGAGACAGCGTCCACACGATTCAAGCCGAGGATTCTAATCGGGAGGCATGTAACATGATGCAGTTTAGACAGGCAGAGCCCGGAGATTTGATTATTCAGGGGCTCAGTTATCAGGTAGATGAGGGCAATTGTACCCTTCGGTGGCATTGGCCGCCAGGTTTACAAGCGGTATATATACATCGCGAATTGAATAACGAAGGATTCGTATCGTCCGGGAGCCCGGATCCCAAGCGGCTGCGGTTGTACACGCGTGATGAATTTAAAGCCAATAACGGTTATAAGGATCGCGTGGACGGCATTGGTCAGATGGCCTACACGGTGTACGCATTATCGCCAGAAGACGGGGAGCAGACGTTACTGATCCAGTCGGACCAGTCCAACCGTATTCACTTTAGTACCGGTAAAGCTAAGCTGGTATACTCCATTCGCGAGAAGAGTCGCTGGCTGCAGCCCTACAAGTCGATTGAGATTCAGGTGATAGCTGAAGTACCGGTTCCGAAGGAAGCGCTATGTTATGTGAAGAAGCAAGGCGCAAATCCAGCCAATAAGGAGGACGGGATCATGTACCCGTTCGTGACGGACTTTGTGGCCGGACGCAATGCCTTGCCTGCTATCGAGGTGGCGAAGAACGATTATGTGCGGTTGTTTTTTACGGACGGGAAGAGGTACGGATCGTTGTACGAATTGGTGTATAAATAGACATTCCGGACTAGCCGTATGACGAGAGAAGAACTCGTCAAGGTCCGGAGTAAGCTAGAGGTTTAAAGGGAGGAACATAGGATGGGCATTTTTGATATATTCAAGAAAAAACCGGAGCCGGAGCCAAGACCGTTGTTCTACGATATTGTGTGTCCGTACTGCTTCAGCAAATTTGAGCCGAAGGAGGTTGTCTTTCG
>NZ_JBHTYI010000093.1:1241-2661 GCF_043656335.1 Peribacillus sp. NPDC056705
GATGATGAGCTGAACCGCTATCGTGAGCGTTTTGGTCTCGATTCGGTCTACGATATGGAGGCGATTATTCGGCCTGGCGATATTCCCGAGGAGCACCATATTTATTCGGATCATGTGCTGGTCGGACTGAATGACCGCTACGGCGTGATGACGCGCAGACGGTTATGCCCGAAATGCCATAATGAGCTTCCTGTAACCGCAGGTAAGGTGCCCAGCAATATCATCTCCATCATTGGCGCCTCCCAGGTTGGAAAATCGGTGTATATGACATCATTGATTCATACGCTGCAGCATACGACAGCCGATCATTTTGATGCGGCTTGCATGCCGCTTAATGCAGAGATCAGCCGCAAGTTTCGTACCGGGTATGAGGAACCGCTGTTTGAGCGCGGGGATTTGCTCGCATCGACTCAGAAGGAGAAGATGCAGGAGCCGTTTATTTTTCAATTCGTATTCAAGGATGAATCAAAGCCGCCGTTAACGCTTGTGTTCTTCGACGTAGCGGGAGAGGGTATGGTGGACGAGGATTATTTGGGCCTTCACGGTCAACATATCAAGAACTCAGCGGGGATTCTGTTTATGGTCGATCCGCTCCAGATTCGCTCCATACGTGAGAAAATTCGGTTGAAGTTCGGCGATCAGCCGGGTGAATGGGTGTCGCAGTACGATGAACCGCGCGATGTCGTACTGACCATGTTCGGTGATTTCATTGCGTATGAGGACAAGGGCAAGACGGATATTCCGACTGCCGTTGTGCTGACGAAGAGCGACATGCTGCATGCGCTGAAGGATGAAGATGGCGAATACGTGAAGCTGAACAGCAACATCTTCAACAATATGGTTCACCGCAAGCATTTGAATCTGACGGAATTTGAAAATATTGACGGCGAGATTCGTCGTTTCATTGAGAAGGTCGATCGTCCGTTCAAGGGAACGATGGACGTCTATTTCTCGAATGCAGCGTATTTTGCGGTCTCTGCCCTTGGGAGCAATCCCGTCGATCAGAAGCTGCAGAGCGTAGTCAGCCCGATTCGGGTGGATGAACCTTTCATCTGGCTGCTGTACAAGCTGAAGTATATTGAAGGGAGGGAAGACTAGTGCCGGATGTTCCTGCCCGAAACATACAGCAACAGATGTACACACGGGAGCGCCGGGGCGTATTCCGCGCCGCCGAAGGGTTCGACACGGTGGCTCGGTCCCCTGGATTAGAACCCTCCTTCATCAAAAAGGTGCTGCATCCGTTCTGCCAGTACGAAGCTCCGGCTGAGCTTATTGCACGCAGTGAGAAGGAAGCGGAGGTGTATCCGTCCGCCCTTCATCTGTTCCATACGGATGCGGGGGAGACCGTGCTCGGGCGAAGTGTGTTCCAACCAGCGGATTTTACGGGACTTCGTAGCGCCTTTTTCACGCATCACTATGT
>NZ_JBHTYI010000094.1:0-288 GCF_043656335.1 Peribacillus sp. NPDC056705
GCGGCGGGATTCGGACACGATTCGCAGCCGGATCGACAACCAACTCATACTTGAGCCGATCCTCGTAACGGAATTTCTGTATATCAAGATAGCACTGAACCATCTCGATCTCATCTTGGATTGTGGTTTTGCCGTTGCCAACCTCCAGATTGCTGCGCATCATCTTACCGAGCAGACGAACAATGCGGGCGATTTCCGTCTCCCCCTTCAGATGAGCCTCCATCCGAATTGCTTCAAGGGCATTAAACAGGAAATGGGGATTGATTTGGCTCGCCATCATCTTGAACT
>NZ_JBHTYI010000094.1:297-2657 GCF_043656335.1 Peribacillus sp. NPDC056705
GATCTCATCCTTGCCGTCAATAACCATAACCACACCAAGATTACCTGTGCCCACCTTGGTGATATGCTTGCTCAGTCGCAGCAATCGATTGGATATCAAGGAGGAGAAACTGTATATCAATAGAACAGCAAGCAACAGGCTGATGATAATGACGGTCATTGCCAATTGGCTGATCCGATTGGCGTCCGCCACAATGCTGTCAATCGAGAAGATCGAAATAATACGCAGCCCGTTCACGCCTGACTCTGTATTGAGCGGCTCGATCAGCACCTTGGAAGCTTCTTCGTTTATGACGGATTCATGAGTGCCCTTCTGCTGATACACAGCTCCGGAATGATCATTAATATCGGCAAGCGTCCTTCCGTACAATTCTGGACGGTTGGCTGCCACAATATTGTTCTTGCTGTCAACAATAAGCGTATCGAAATTCTCTTGACTCAGAATCGTATTCAGCATATTCGAATTAACATTGATGACGAGCACGCCACGGTTATCTTTACTGCCCAGGTCAACCCCCTTAATAAGACTCAGATAGAACTTGTGATCGCGCTCGTCTTGAATGTAATCCCAGTGAACCAATCCGATCTTCTGCTCGGCTCTTGTGTACCATTCCGCCTGTCTGATGTCCTGCTCAGGATAAATAAACTCCCAATTGTTGATTAAGGTCGAATTGTCGCTGTAAAATCGGATATTCGATATTTCCTTATACATTCTGATCGCCTGTTGAAGATCGGGGTAATCGCGGTAAGCCAAAAACACATCGTATACGCTTTCATATTGATGGTTAGCGACATTCTTCAAGCGTTGATCATAGGATAGGCGGTAAGACAGATCGTCCGCTACGTTAATGACCTCGGAAGACCGCTTCTTCACCCGGTCCAAATTCTGATACGCTTGTTCCAAAGCGTTATTAAAGGCAAATTTGCGTAATTCACCCGTCAGAAATATACCGACTATCGCCACTGGAACAAAGACGACCACTACAAAAGAAAGTATCAGTTTATTGCGAATCTTCATATTGTTTAAGACCTGGATGAAAAAAGATAGCATCGGACCGCTCTCGCTCCTGTCCCATCATCGTCGGCAATCGTATAAGAAAACGTTTGCATTTCCATATATACTAACGGCTGCCGCATCCTCATTATAACAGGCGACCCTAATCACTCTGTAGAAAAAAGATGGAAGAAGCCCGTATCCAGTCTCGCGATTCCGGGCGTTCCCCATATTGTTCATATGATGAATTAATTATCTAGTACAACCGTGAAGGTTCGTGCACGTTCTCCTGCCCCCACCTGAATATGACCATCTTCATGCTTGACGCCTTGACCATCCACACTAGAGACGCCACTCATACCATATAATTTCACGGAGTACGGCTTACCTGAGCCTTCAGCCGTGATTTCAATTCGGTTGCCTTCACGGATCGCACGTACCTCAAGCTCACGCTCTCCGTTCATATTCACAACGACGGCTGAAGCTTTCTGACCCTCGGCAAGTGCATACAGGCCAAGCTCAACGCCATCGGCATAATCATATTCCGGCCCGTTATCCTGAGCACCCAGCGCGAGGAACGAATTCTCCCGTACGAATATTGGTAAGCCGAGGAAGTCATAGGTTTCCCGGCGCCAACTTCCGCCCTGAACGGTCTCGCCTGTCAAGAGATGAGTCCATCGGCCTTGCGGCAGATAATATTGAACATTCCCGCTCTCACTGAATACAGGCGCAACCAACAGCGAATCACCGAGCATATACTGACGGTCCAGCATTTCGACAGCCGGATCCTCCGGGAATTCAAGGAACATGGCCCGCATACTCGGTACCCCTTGTTCCGCTGCTTGTACAGCCGTATGGAACAGGTATGGCATCAGGCGGCTCTTGAGCTTCGTGAAGTAGCGCGTAACGTCAACGGCCTCTTCATCGTAAGACCAAGGCACGCGATAGGAGCTGCTGCCGTGCAGGCGGCTGTGGCTGGACAGCAAGCCAAAAGCAAGCCATCGCTTGAACACGTGCGCCGGTGCTGTATTCTCAAAGCCACCAAGAGCGGGGCTCCAGACTCCGAAACCGCCAAGGCCAAGCGACAATCCGCCGCGCAGGCTTTCTGCCATCGATTCATAGTCCGCGTAGCAATCTCCTCCCCAATGGACAGGGAACTGCTGTCCGCCAGCAGTTGCGGAACGCGCGAAGACCGCAGCCTGATTCTTGCCGAATTTCTCAACGAGTACGTCGAACACCACTTTGTTGTAGAACTGCGTGTAATAGTTGTGCATTTTATGGGGATCGGAGCCATCGTGATATACCACGTCCGTTGGGATACGCTCACCGAAATCCGTCTTGAAGCTGTCCACGCCCATGTCGGCAAG
>NZ_JBHTYI010000095.1:0-2176 GCF_043656335.1 Peribacillus sp. NPDC056705
AGCTTACCCAGCTTGCTGTTCACAATGGCTGCACTCTTTTTCAGAATAGCGAATGCTCGAATAATCTCCTGGGGCATCGTCTCGGTTCCAATCCGAAAGTTCTCGGAGCTGCGCTGGGTTTGCGCCGCCCACAGCTTGTCTGCCGGTACCTTGATCTCTCCAATCGTGTCCTTCTCCATACGATAATCCATCCGATTCTTCCTCCTCTTGGCATTCATCATTATGTCAGCGTCAGACGCTTAGTATTCGTCTCTCCTATTATGACACAGACGCGCCGCAGAAAAAAATCCACCCCTGAGGAGTGGACTACAGATAATCTCTTTTAATCTTTTGGATTAGTTCAGGCAAGATCAGGTCGGATCTTCTTAAGCTCAATTCCTCGTTTCTCCCAGCCATTCAAACCATCTGGCGTGACCATCCGTTCGGGCAACGGTCTGCCCGCTGGACTTGCCCCCTGCATAATAATCGATATGCAGATCGCCATCCCACATATTGTTATACACATGCATGACATCGCGTCGCCGACTGATCTCCTCCAGATGATGGAGCAGACGGCGCTTGGATTCCTCAGGCATCTGATTGGCGACATGCGTATGAAATACGCATATGACTGCCTCTTCCGGGATTTCTGCAGCAATATCGGGCAGCAGAACGGTCCCGTCTCCTTCCATGAACTGCACATCGGACTGCAGCTTCAATGCGTCCACGGCATGCTCAAACGTGGCTACGCGGTCATGATGACCCGGCCAGATTAACGAACGCAGCCATAGATAATCCTCCGGATGCCGTACATCGTTCACGTGAAGGTCCACCCCCATTCGGTATACAACAGGAGGGCTCTGCGGCAGAAGCAATGGCTGGTGACCCCGAATCTCCGATTGAAGCAGCACCTTGGAATCCGCGCCGCCATAACGCTCATTCTGACCGTAAGCATAGCCGTATTGATCCCACAACAGCTGCAATCCGGCACTCGTGCCAAGCTCGATCAAGGCAAGGGGACGCTGCATTTTATCGTAGATCGAACAGAATACGGGATAGAGGTAGGCGCAGCGCCTAACCTCGTTGGTCTGAACGCGCTTGCTCTGCAGTATTGATATGATTTCCTCGCGATGCTGCAATACAAACGTTCGGAAACACGTGTAACTTGCACGTATATCCAAGGGTTGCTCCACGAGGCCAGGGTAATAGGCTTGAAGCCGTTCCCCCTTTCCCTGCAAGAGCAAATACTGTACTGCTCCGAACAACAAGTTCGGGATCGGCTGCCCCGGCGAAGCCCATCCAGCTACCTGCAGCACTTCTTCATCACCGGCAATCTCACCGGCCAGAAACTCGTATAAATCACTCGATCCGTTACACTCCCGCTCCGCGAAATGGGAGAAAACGTTGGCCAACCGTTCCATATCCATACGCCACGCTCCTTGATGTATAGTGGTATATCGCCTTAACATCATGTTACAACTTTAGCGAGGACGGATGGATTCCGATCTTTTATCAGCCCCATAAGGAAAATATGGAATGTTCAAGTTTGCCCGCTACATCTCCGGGCGATCCAGTCGGTATAGCTTCTGGTATCTAATTGAATGCGCGAGCAATTGTTCATGAGTACCGCGCATCTTAATCTCCCCTCGCTCCATAAAGATAACTTCATCCATCTGCTCTACCCCAATCAGATGATGCGTCACCCAGATCAGCGTCCGGTCATGGAGGGCGGTCAAGATTGTGGACAGCAGCTCCGCCTCCGTTCCAGGGTCCAATCCCACCGTCGGCTCATCCAGAATGACGATTGGTGTCTGCTGCAGTAGAATGCGGGCAAGCGCGACACGCTGCCGCTCTCCGCCGGAGAACCGTTGCCCCGCCTCCTGCATCCGCGTATGAATGCCATCCGGCAGAGCCGCAAGGAGCGGCTCCAATTGCGCTTGCCGCACAGCTTCCATTACCTCTTCGTCCGAAGCATTCGGTCGACCCAGCCTGATATTATTCTGGAGCGTCGTATCAAACAGATGCGGACTCTGGTTCAATACCGACATAACCGAAGGGATCTCCTCACCGAAGCGCGCGGCGGCCACGCCGCCTAAGGTCACGCTGCCTGCAGCAGGTATCCAAGCGCCTTGGATCAGCTGCAGCAAGGTTGATTTGCCGGAACCGGATCGACCGATGACAGCAACCTTCGCTCCCC
>NZ_JBHTYI010000095.1:2186-2645 GCF_043656335.1 Peribacillus sp. NPDC056705
TTAACACAGACGTATCGGAAGATGTATCTCGATTCGTCTCGGAACACTCCTTCTCTGAGACGTAACTAAAGGACAACTCCTCTACTCTTATATCGATGCCGTTCCCAATCATTACCTGAACTTCTTCCTTACTGAGCAGCGGTAATGTATTCTCACTCTTCTCCTCGACCGTACCTCGTTCAATGCCATGTAATCTGTCGATGGATTGTCGATATCCTGGGATGCGCTCCACCGCTTCGGATACGGGAAGGAAAGCATCCATTAACGGAAACACCGCCAGCACGAATGCCGCAATCAGCGTCACTTCAAGCGCATCGTCAGCGTAAGCCTTACCGGACCAATAGATAACAGAGACTACCGTAATGCCGACCACACATTGACCGATGAACGTTCGCAACCGTGCCCATCGTTTGAGTGCACGATCGGTCTGAACCAGCTTCGCTTCATCCGCTTCATACC
>NZ_JBHTYI010000096.1:0-676 GCF_043656335.1 Peribacillus sp. NPDC056705
ATGCTACACATCAAGCAATTGAGCGATGGATCTCGTTCATCCGCAGCAACGGATATGCGCCGGAAACGGTAAAGGATTGGCTGCTTAAGCTGCTGCTCGATCTGAAGCTGAAGCTCCAGTTATTGCAATCGTTGTCGCCATCTTATACGGCCGATACCCTGCATAAGGAAATGGTCGGCATGGATTCCTTGAACGAACTGCGCACTTGGTTGATCATCCATATGGATGCGATGGCCCAGCGCTTGAGCAGCGGGTTCGCAGGCAGTCGCAGAGCGGAGGTCGCCGAGGCATGCAAATACGTATCGCGCCGGCTGCATCAGCGGATCACGCTGGATGAGGTCGCCGGATTCCTTCATCTGAATTCCAGTTATTTCAGCCGGATGTTCAAGAAGGAGACGGGGGTTACCTTTATTGAGTATGTGACGCGGATGAAGATGGAACGGGCCAAGGAGCAGCTTCGTCAAACCGGACGGACCGTGGCCGAGATCTGTGAGGGTCTTGCATATGACAACGTAAGTTATTTCATTAAGACGTTCAAGGCCAACTCAGGTGCAACGCCAAGCGAGTTCAGGGAGAGATCTTGAAGGATGAGAGGGGAGGTAAGAGATGATGCACGGCTGGGAACTTAAGCTGGATTCTCTCATGAATCGGATAGTTCCGGCGGACGCCTCTCTGT